>CAVHBE010000218.1:0-17879 GCA_963634045.1 Methanobrevibacter smithii | reverse complement strand
AGAGGTTAAGCGTGCGTTTTCCCTCTCGACGACCATCGCGCCGATCGACTGGAAGGGCGCGCGCATCAATGTGCTCGATGCCCCGTGCTACCCCGATTTTATCGGCGACGCCTTTGCCGCGATGAGCGTCTGCGAGACGGCTCTGTTTGTGGTCGACGCCGAGGCCGGCCCACAGCCTACGACGGTTAAGCTCTGGTATGCCGCCGAGGACCTGCGTCTGGCGCGTGCGGTGTTCGTAAACCGCCTGTCGCGCTCCGAGGCCAGCTTTGCGACCACGATGGACCTGCTGCAAGAGCGCTTTGGCACGCGCCTGGGCGCCGTGACCCTTCCCTGGGGCGAGGGCGAGGACTTTGACGGCATCATCGACCTGGTGCGCATGAAGGCGCGCCATTGCAACGGCACCGAAGCCGTTGAGTCGGAGATTCCCGAGGAGTATCGTGCCCAGGCCGAGGAGGCCCATGACCATCTGTGCGAGCTGGTGGCCGAGGCCGACGATGAGCTGATGATGAAGTACCTGGAAGGCGAGGAGACGCTGACGCAGGAGGAGCTTGAGGGCTTGCTGTCGAAGGCGATTGCCGAGCGCATCTTTGTGCCGGTCTTTGCGGGCGATTGCATTAAGGAGCAGGGCGTCAACTCGCTGATGGACGACATCGCCACATACTTCCCGGCGCCGACCGACTACGGCGAGATGCCGCTTATCGACGGCGATTCGCTCAAGATTTCAAGCGACGATGATCGTCCGGTGGCGTTTGTGTTTAAGACCCTGGCCGATCCGCAGCAGGGTCGCATCAGCTTTATCAAGGTGCTGACGGGTACGCTTGAGCCGGGCCTTGAGCTGGTCAACGCGCGCACGCGCAAGGGCGACCGTCTGGCTCACCTGTATGTGATGTGCGGCCGCGACATGACCGAGGTCGGTCACGCCTATGCCGGCGACATTATCGTGGCACCCAAGCTGGCGGCCGAGACGGGCGATACGCTCTCGATTACCGGCAAGGTCGAGGCTGCGGCGTTTAAGTTCCCCAACTCGCAGTACCGCATTGCCATCGAGGCCGAGAATCGCGGGGACGAAGAGAAGCTCTACACGTTTATCGAGAAGGCCTGCAAGGCCGATCCGACCATGAGCATCGATCGTGACGAGGAGACCGGCCAGACCATTATCTCCGCCGTGGGTGAGGCGCAGGTTTCGGTGCTGCTCAACCGTTTGGAGGACCGTACCAAGGTCGTGGCCAAGAGCGTGCCGATCCGCATTCCGTATCGCGAGACCATCCGCCGCACGGCGAGCGCCCAGGGCCGCCACAAGAAGCAGACCGGTGGTGCCGGTCAGTACGGCGACTGCTGGCTGCGCGTGGAGCCGCTCATTGGGCCCGACGGCACGAGCGACGGCTACGAGTTTGTGGACGAGGTCGTGGGTGGCCGCATTCCGCGCTCGCTGATTCCCGCCGTGGACAAGGGCGTCCAGGAGACCATGAAGGACGGCATCATTGCCGGCTACCCGCTCACGGGCATTCGCGTGGCTGTGTACGACGGCTCGTATCACAGCGTCGACTCCAACGAGATGGCGTTCCGCGCGGCGGCTCGCATCGGCCTGCGCAAGGCATGCGCCGATGCCGACCCGGTGGTGCTGGAGCCCATCGAGGAAATCACGGTGACTATCCCCGAGAGCTACGCCGGCGCCGTGATGGGCGACATCTCGGCATCGCGCGGTCGCGTGACGGGCATGGAGACCGATGAGCGCGGCGACACCGTGGTCATCGCCCAGGCGCCGCTGGCCGAGTTGACGGATTACTCGACGCGCCTGCGCTCTATCACGCGCGGCACGGGTGACTTTACCATGAAGCCCGCTGGCTATGAGCAGGTTCCCTATGACGTTCAGGCCAAGCTGGTCGAGCGCTATGAGGAGGGTCGCGCCAAGTAGCGTGTGGCGTTGCCTGCAATGTGGACGCTGACGAAAAGGCCGCCCTGGGTAATCCAGGGCGGCCTTTTTTGATCCCATGGGGACGGAGGAAAACGAATCATTTTTGGGTTACGGGCGGTGCGGTCGGCACTAGTCTCCGGATGCCTGGTTGCGGCCGGTGGCGTAGTCGATCTGCACGTGCGGCTGCAGGTTGTAGCAGTACACGTGGAAGCAGAGGGTCTTGCCGTGGTCCTCGACCGATTGCGCCTCAAGGCGCACGCCGCGGCAGACAAGTTCCTCTTCGTTATACATGGGTGTGACGCGATAGAGCACGTGGTTGCCCGTCTCGCGGATGTAGTCGAGAATCTGCTCCTCAAACGGCAGCATGCCTGTCTCGTTGAGATAACGCGTGCCGGTGAGGAGATTCTTGCGGTTGGCGTTTTCGCCGCAGAGCGACCAGGCGATGAGATGGCAGCGGTTGTAGAGGCTCTGGCCCGGAATAAAGTCGTAGCGCTGCTGGCGCCATCCAGCGGGATGGATACGCGAGATATCGCCGCGCTCGCCTTGACCGAGTGATTCGGGGCCCACGCAGGCGAGCGCTTTGCGGGTGCGGCCCAGGCTGTCATGCTTGGAGAACTTCTTAAAGCAACCCTCTTCTGTAGCGCGCTCGTATTCATCGAGCGTGAATGATGGTGTGCCGAGCGGGTGCGTGCTGTCGGCGCGCAGGGCAACGTAGGGGTTGCCGGCGTAGTCGGGAATGCTGCTGAGATATACGCCGCGGGCGCGGGCGAGATCGGGGTTTTCGACTTCGTCGATGGGGGTGGCGGCGCTGTCTGTGGAAGTGTCGTTACCGGTGTCGGTTGCGGCGGATTCGGAGCCATCGCCATAGTGTTGGCTATTTTGAGAGTCCTCGGAGCTCGCTGTTCCCGATTCGAGCCGGGCGACCATGTCCGCCTCGTCGTCGGTGCGGCTGGGACTCTCGTTTTGTTTTTCGGCCAGAGCCGCCGCTTGCTCATCGCTTTGCGGCGACAACAACTTGGGCGCTCCGTCGAGCGACCCTGTGAACAGCGCAAACCCCAGCACCACGGCGGTGCCGATGGAAAGTGCTTGCTTGTAGGCGGACTTGCGCGACATTGAGGCTCCTGGCTAGACGGTTGGGAATCTACCAGTCTAGCAGGAGACGCCGCAGGACGTTTGCTCGGCAGAATACGTAAGATGCGGGACAAACGCTGCTGATGAGGTTGTACCGTATAGGCTGGGAAAGCGATACGCTATTCTTCGTCGAGAACAATGACAGAGAGAAGGCCCCATGCCCGACATTATCCGTATAAGCGACGCGCGGCTTGAGGAGCTTATCGCCGAGGATGTCCCCTATATCGATCTTACGACGCATATCCTGGGAATCGGTGAGGCGCTCGGTGCGATGGAGTATTACACGCGCGAGAACTGCGTGCTTTGTTGCACGGAGGAGGTTGTGCGTATGGCAACTATGCTGAACCTGACGGTCGAGTGGTTTGAGCCCTCGGGAACAAAGGTTGAAGCCGGGCGATCTTTTATGCGTGTATGCGGTTCGGCCGCCAATTTGCATCTGCTATGGAAAGTCGGCCTAAATATGTTCGACCACTACTCGGCTGTGGCAACCAAGACGCGCAAAATGGTCGACGCCGCGCATGCTGCCAATCCCATGTGCGAGGTGCTGACGACGCGAAAGAGCACGCCGGGCAATAGGGATCTGCTGACCAAGGCGGTCGTTGCGGGCGGAGCGTTTCCACATCGCATGGGCCTTTCCGAGACCGTATTGGTGTTCGACAACCATACCAGGTTTATGACAGCGCCTTCTGGAGCAACGGGACTCGATGCGCTTATTGAGCTTCTGCCTCGGGTTCGCCGGCGCTGCATCGAGAAAAAGCTGTTTGTCGAGGCGGGTGCCGATGACGCTCGCAGGCTGGTGAGGGCGGGCGTCGACGGTATTCAGTTCGACAAAGTGCCGGTCGCTGAGCTTGGGCCGCTTGTCGAGGAGCTACATGGAATCGATCCTCATGTGGCCTTGGTTGCAGCGGGCGGGATTCGTCCCGACAACGCGGCCGAGTACGCGTCGACCGGCGTTGATGGCCTCGTGACCACGTCCTGCTTCACAGCGAATCCCGTCGACATGAGCGTCAAGATGTTCGCCTAGCGCGTCGCTGCGCGTTTGCCCGGACAAACGCGCCCAATAATAAAATGCTTCTTTCTTCGCGGGTCCATGCTTGCCAAACACAGTTGCGGTGGAATAGTTCTTGTTTGGGTCCGATAGGCCGTAAGACAGGAACTATTCCACCGCAACTTATCGGGATGCGCTACTGGTTCATGTTGCCGTGGATGTAGGGGGTGACCTCGGGGGAGATATGGTCGCAGCCCAGCTCGCGCAGCGCGGGCTCGATAACGGCGGGCAGCGGGGTTTTGCCCTCGGCATCGACGGCGTTGCCACCGAGGGCAGCAATCTTGGCGACATCTGCGGGTGCGGCCTCGATATGCATGCAGCCGCCGATCAAGCGCGCGCGTACCTGTGCCAGATCAAGATCGTGCAGGTAATCCTCGCAGGCGCGGATTAAATCGACCTTCTCGCGCGTAAGCTCCTCGCCCGTGGGGACGCGGGTGGCAAGACATGCTCCCGCCGGCAGGTTCCAAACGGGATAGCCCCATGCGCGCAGCAGCTCGCGCTCTTCGTCCTTGGTAAAGCCGACCTCCATGAGAGGGGAGCGTACGCCGAGCTCTTCGGCGGCGCGCATGCCGGGACGGTAATCGCCGCGGTCGCTCGCGTTGCTGCCATCGATGACGGTGGGAAAGCCGAGCGACTTGGCGTGGTTGACGATGGCGGTAAAGCCGGCGTGCTTGCAGTGGTAGCAGCGATTAGCATCGTTGCAGGCTACTTGGGGGAGCTGCAGCTGATCCACCGAAAGATTGAGCACGGGGAGCTTAAAATGCGGCCCCTCATTGGCCTGCCCATCAACGGACTGCTCAAACGAAGCCTGCTCGGGCGTGCCGATGAGCGGCGTGGTGAGATGGACGAGGAGGGTATTGGTAGGCATGATGCGGGCGCATACGGCGGCCAAAAAGCTGCTGTCAACGCCGCCGGAAAACCCGATAGCCACGCGCCCGTATGCCAAAAGCAGCTGTTCGAGCGCCGATAGCTTGTCTTGAAGCTCCTCTGCGGGTGCCGTGGTGTCTGAAAGCATGAAAGTTCCTTACAGTAATTAAAGCTCGGATGAAACTATAATCCCACCGAGCTGCTTGTCATAAGACTTCCAGCTATGTAACGAAAGTGCAATATGCTATATACGTTATATACAAGCTTGTAAAGTGCGGTAGAGTGGCAGTAATGCAATCCGGCGAGGGGGACCGATATGATCAAGGCTGTTATTTTTGACATGGATGGAACGCTGGTCGATACCGAGCGTTTGGGGATTAGGGCCTGGAAGGCAGGCGCCGCTGAGCTGGGGCTCGCGATTGATGATGCGCTGATCCATCAGTTTATCGGTCGCACGCTACCCGATGTCATGGACATCCTCGATAAGCATTACGGCAGCCACGAGACCGCCGAGGCGATCTATGTCCGCCACAAGGAGATTCGCGACGAGATGGTCAAGACCGAGCTGGAGCTTAAGGCCGGCGCCGCCGAGTGCCTAGACGAGCTGCTGGCTGCGGGCTATCACGTGGGTCTAGCGACGTCGTCGCGCCACGTTACCGCCGAGCGCAACCTTAAAGCATTCGGCCTCTTTGACAAGTTTGAGACCGTGACCTGCGGCGACGACGTTGTGCACGGCAAGCCCGACCCCGAGATGTATCTGCTCGCCTGCGAGCGCGCGGGCTTTGCTCCCGAGGAATGTGCCGTGGTCGAGGATTCGCGCAACGGCTGCGTCTCGGGCATTACGGCCGGCTGCCACGTCTTTGCCGTTCCTGACATTGTTCCGCTGCCGCAGGACGTGGTGGATGGCTGCGAGGCCGTGCTCGATACGTTGTTCGACCTGGCGGCGGCGGTCAAGGCCGTGCGCTAGACAGTTGCGGTGTTGAAACGAGCAATTGCCCACGTTTGCGCCTAAGCAAAAGGGGCCCGGCAATGGTCGGGCCCCTTTTGCTTAGGCGGCGACATAGCATACTTGCGGGCGTGCTATAGATACGCGCCGAGGTTGATGGCCGTGGCGTCGGCCTGGCTGCTTGCCTGGGTGCTGGCGCGCTCCAATAGGAACGGACGCACCAGTTCTTGGCGGTTGATATCCTCGGCGGCGGTGACTGCGGTGACGGTGCGCGCTGCAGAGCCGACGCGGATATGCTTGGTCTTTGCCGGGGTCTTGTTCTCGATTTGCTCCATGAGCAATTGAACGCCCTTGCGGCCAATCTCGTAGCCCGGGGGCGCTACCGTAGTGAGCGGGACCGATCCGCTCCAAGCGAGCGGGTTGCCATCGCAGCCTGCTACGCGTACCTGCCCGGGGACAGAGATGCCCTTGTCGACCAGTGCCGAGATAACGCCCGAGGCCAACACGTCGGTCAGGCCGACGACAAAATCGGGGCGTTCGTCGGCGGGGCGCGCGGCGATTTGGGCGCCGATGCCGTAGCCGTCGGCGGCGGTATTCCATTCGCCGGCGTCGATGACTTCGATCTTGATATCGGGGTGTAGGGCGAGTGCCTTATGAATGCCAAGGACGCGCAGGGTGAGTTGCATAAATGCTGCTCGGCCGACGACGACAATATGGTGCGCGCCGCGGGCGATGGCGAGTTCGGCAATGATGCGACCCTGGGCCTCGTTGTCGGCCGCTACGTAGTAGCCGGGCTCGGAGCAATGGATGTCCAGATGGACGATCGGCACGGGCATCTTGGTCATGGCGGGGTGCCAGTCGGGGGATGCCATGGGCTGAACCATGACGCCGGACATCTGGGTGCCCATAAAGTAGCGCAGGTAATGGTCCTCGAGAATATCGTCGTTATCGGCGTTGGCGATGAGCAGGTCGTAGCCGTGCTTGCGGGCCTCGTTGTGGGCGCCGCTGGCGATTTGGAGTGAAAAGCCGTGGTCGAGACGGGGGAGCACCAGGCCAAAGGACTTGGTGGCGCCGCCCGCGAGCTGACGAGCGCTTTGGTTGGGCAGGTAGCCCAGTCGATTGATGGTTTCGTTAATGAGCTTGAGGGTCTCGGGACGCAACTTTTCGGGATGGTTGAGCGCGTTGGAAACCGTGCCCAACGAAACCCCGGCTTCGCGCGCGACGTCGCTGATTTTAACCTTTGCCATAGCGGCCCCTTTGATGCGTTTCAAGTACAAGCCAGATTGTAGCATCCTAAACCTACCAAAAAGGGACAGGTTTATTTTGGCAGGTTTATCTGGGGAAACGCCGTTGCCAGCGCGACTGCCACGAAGGTGCCTGTCCCCATTGTGGTGGTTTGGACCGGCTGGACGTGTGTGCATCGGGTGGTATCTAAGTTGAGATACCACTTCTGGTATATCAGCTTGCGTTTGCGTGAGTACAATACTCGAACGTTATGCGTCTCAGCGCCCCCTGTGCGTGGACGTTTTGCAGTCAAGCGGACGAAGGGATTTATCCTATGTGCGGAATTGTCGGCTACACCGGCTCTGATATTGCAAAGAACATCCTGGTCACAGGCCTCAAGCGTATGGAGTATCGCGGCTATGACTCCTCGGGCGTCGCGCTCGAGGTGGGCGAGGGCGCCGCGGCGCACCTCGACGTCATCCGCCGCGTGGGCAAGGTCGCGGGCCTGGAGAGCGAGCTTTCCAACATCGACAGCGACGCTACCTGCGGTATCGGCCACACTCGTTGGGCCACCCACGGCAAGCCCTCCGTCGTTAACGCTCACCCCCACACCAGCTGCGACGGTCGTATCGCCATCGTCCACAACGGCATCATCGAGAACTTCGCCGAGCTGCGCGAAGAGCTGGAGGGCCGCGGCCACCACTTTAAGAGCGAGACCGATACCGAGGTCTTCGCGCATCTGATCGAAGAGGCTTATGCCGAGACGCACGACCTGATGGCCTCCGTGCGCGAGGCTTGCACCCACGTGGTCGGTGCCTATGGTCTGGCCGCCGTGTGCGCTGACGAGCCCGGCGTGATCGCCGTGGCCCGCAAGGATTCCCCGATCGTGGTCGGCGCGGGCGAGACCGGCGCCTATGTCGCCTCCGATGTCATCGCGCTCATCGACGCCACCCGCGATGTCGTGGTGCTCGAGGACGGTCAGTTTGCCAAGCTCACGCCCGCAGGCGTCGAGTACACCGACGAGGCCGGCAACGTTATCGAACCCAAGGTCACTCACATCGACTGGGACCTGGACATGGCAGAAAAGGGCGGTTATCCCGACTTTATGCTCAAGGAAATCCACGAGCAGCCGCGCGTCGTGCGCGACACGCTGGTCGGTCGTATGACGCCGGCCGGCGAGCTCGACATCGACGAGCTGGGCCTTTCGCTCGAGGAACTCAACGACATCGACCGCGTCTACGTGATCGCTTGCGGAACCAGCTATCACGCTGGCCTCATTGCTAAGAATCTCATCGAGGGCTGGGCTCGCATCCCCACCGAGGTTGAGGCGGCCAGCGAGTTCCGCTATCGCAACCCCATCATCACGCCGACGACGCTCGTCGTGGCCGTGTCCCAGTCGGGCGAGACGGCCGACACTCTCGCCGCCATCCGCGACGCGCGCATCAAGGGCGCCAAGGTCTTCGGCATCACCAACGTGGTGGGCAGCCCCGTGGCGCGTGAGAGCGACGGCGTCATCTACACCAAGGCCAACAAGGAGATCGCGGTCGCCTCGACCAAGAGCTTCATCGGCCAGGTTGTGAGCCTGACGCTGCTGGCCCTGCTGCTGGCGCAGGTCAAGTACCGCCTGACCACCAAACAGGCACGCATGCTGTTCCGCGAGCTTTCCGATACTGCCGAGCAGATCCAGTGGATTTTGGACACGCAGACCGATGCCGTGCATGAGGCTGCCCTGCTGTGCAAGGACGCGCAGTCGGCGCTGTTCGTGGGCCGCGGCATGGGTGCCGCTATTTCCTACGAGGGCGCGCTCAAGCTCAAGGAAGTCAGCTACCTGCACGCCGAGGCATATGCCGCCGGTGAGATGAAGCATGGCCCCATTGCCCTGATCGACCCGGGCTTCCCTGTCATCGCTGTGGCCACCAAGAGTGCCACCTACGACAAGACCGTGTCGAACCTTATGGAGTGCAAGGCGCGCGGCGCCAAGGTCATCGTTGTTGCCACCGAGGGCGACGAGGAGATCAACAAGATCGCCGACTGCATCATTCGCGTGCCGGCAGTCCGCGACGTGTTCAGCCCCATCACGGCGAGTGTCCCGCTGCAGCTGCTCGCCCGCGAGGTCGCCATCCTGCGCGGTTGCGACGTTGACCAGCCCCGAAACCTCGCCAAGAGCGTCACGGTAGAGTAATTGGTTCCGCCGTTCTAGCGACTAAGGCCCGGCTCCGCATCAAGACGGAGCCGGGCCTTGTTTCATTTGCCCGGATAAAACCTGCCAAAATAAACCTGTCCCTTTTTGGCAGGTTAGCGGAGCTTGCTGGTCTCGAAGTACTCGGGGAACTGGTCCAGAACCTCGGTCTGGTTGCGGAACATCATATGCAGGTGCTTGCTGACCAAAAAGCTCGCTTCGATGGGGTCGCGACCGGCGATAGCGCGGCGAATCTGCTTGTGCTCGTTCACGATGTCCTGATTGTCGAGAACTTGCGTGGCAGCGCGCAGCCAGCGGAAGCGCTCTAGGTCGGCATTGGTCTCTTCGAGCCACGACCACACGGTGCTGCGACATGCGATGCTAAAGATCATGTGGTGCATGAGGTTATCGCTCAAAAAGAAGCCGATGCGATCCTCATCGGCCATGGCCTTTTCCTGCAGCGCGATGGCTCGGTCGAGCTGCTCGATGCCGGCCGACGTGGCGCGCGCACAGCACTCCACAATCACCTGCTTTTCCAGATGCTCGCGGATGTAACAGGCACTCTCGGCAAGGGTGAGGTTGATGGGTGAGACGTAGGTGCCGCTCTGGGGCACGGTGCGCACCAGGCCTTCCTGCGCCAAGCGAACCAAAGCCTCGCGCACGGGCGTGCGCCCCATATCCAGGTCGTCGCAAAGTTGCTTGACGCCCAGCTTTTCGCCCGGCTTGTAGTCCAGGTAGACGATTTTGCGTCGAATGGTGTGGTAGGACTGGTCCTGTAGGCTCGTTTCCTGCTCGCCGACGTGCATCGATTCTTCCATAGCGCCTCGCAACTGTTCTATCAAACTCATATGTCAGTTGTTAATTATGCCGCGAATCAGCTCTCCGCGGTGGGTAATTCGGCTGTTGCCTGAGAACTATTGCGGCATCTTAGTCTGTGTTTGCGCAAGGCTGCGCTCAATGTTGCCGTATCATAAGCCGTCGCAAACGTGAAATAGAAAGAAGGAATCCCATATGCAACTGGCAAATATCGTACGCGAGCGCTGGAAAGGCGTCTTGTTCTGCCTGATCATCGCTATCCCCGCGACGTTGCTCGGCAAACAGATTGAGGTGGTCGGCGGGCCGGTATTTGCCATCCTTTTTGGCATGGTCCTGGCGCTCGTCTTTCCCAAGAATCGTCGCGAACCGCTCGCCGCCGGCGTTACCTATACGTCCAAAAAAGTCTTGCAGTACGCGGTTATCCTGCTTGGCTTTGGCATGAACCTCTCCCAGATTCTGTCCAAGGGCGCCCAGTCGCTGCCGATTATCGTGGCGACAATCTCGACCTCGCTCGTCATCGCCTTTGTGCTCTGCCGCGTTATGAACGTGCCGGGCAAGATCGCGACGCTTGTGGGTGTGGGTTCGTCGATTTGCGGCGGTTCTGCCATCGCCGCGACCGCACCCGTCATCGATGCCGACGATCGCGAGATTGCCCAGGCTATTTCGGTCATCTTCCTGTTTAACGTTATCGCGGCGCTCGTGTTTCCGACGCTCGGCGGCATGCTCGGGCTGACCAATGAGGGCTTTGGCCTGTTTGCCGGTACCGCCATCAACGACACCTCGTCGGTAACGGCTGCGGCGAGCGCCTGGGACAGCATGCATCCCGGCGCAAATGTGCTCGAAAGCGCCACGGTGGTCAAGCTCACCAGGACGCTGGCTATCATTCCCATCACGTTGGTCCTCGCATGCTGGCAGATGCATCTGGCACGCAAGGCCGGCGGCGACGCCAAAAGCACGTTCTCGCTTAAACGCGCGTTTCCCATGTTTGTGCTGTTCTTTGTGCTGGCGAGCGTGATCACCACGGTGTTTCAGCTTCCCGTGTCCATCACGGCGCCCATCAAGGAGCTGTCGAAATTCTTTATTGTGATGGCCATGGCGGCTATTGGTTTTAATACCGATATCGTTGAGCTGGTCAAAAAGGGCGGCAAGCCCATCGCGCTGGGCTTTTGCTGCTGGATTGGCATTGCGTGCATGAGTTTGGGAATGCAACACGTACTGGGAATCTGGTAGAGAAGTAGCTTGTTTGCGTGCTGCGTGCTGGTGAGCGCATCCTCGCGGTGGAGCGATAGGAGCTCTTGCGGGTATGGCTTGTCCGCAGGTTTATAAGTCCCGAAGAGCTCTTATCGCCCCGCCAGGATGGCGATGCGGGGCAACACCTATACTCGCAGGACGGCGCTTTCTGCCCTATAGTGTTTGGTGAGCAATATCGTTCAATTTTGAAACACTCGGTCGTGCGACCGCCGGCGGTTGCACGTCGCTGCAGACAGGGGCAAATCATGGATAGCGATGCCAAGCTGAACATCTTGACCGATGCCCTAGCTGCTGCCGGGGCATCGGCATTGGCAATCGATGCGCGTGGGGACGTCGCGATCTCGACCATGAATGACGCGGCGCTTGAGCGGGATGTGGCGGCTTTTGTTGCCGAACGCCTCGACCGTATAGGAGACGGCGCGCGTCTTGTTATGGGGCGTGCGGGTACGCGCCTGAGCCTGACCGTTCGCCCTACCGACAAAGAGGGCGGGGGCCTTTGGGCCGTCGTGGTCCGCGAGGTGCGCGGCGCCGCGGCGCATTCGGGCATCGAGTGGCTCAACGCCGACGAGGTTGAGGCCCGCTACGAATCGAGCGCGTACGGCATCGTTGAGGGGGCGGCCTCGGTGGCTGCGCCGGTTGCCGAGAGCTACGCGCGCGGTGTGCCCCTTATGCTCGAGGGCGAGCTGGGAGCGGGTCAGGTCGAGATCGCCAAGCGCCTCTATCTGGACGGTCCTTTTGCCGATCAGCCCTTTGTTTCCATCGCGCTCGATGAACTCACCGATCGCGGTTGGCGCCATGTGCTCAAAAGCGCCGAATCGCCGTTGTTCCAAACGGGGCTGACCCTTTGCATTGAGGGCTGGAACGCGGTTGGCCCCCAGCGCCTCCGCGAGCTGGTCTCCACGATGACCGACACCGCGTTGGCGACGCGCTGCCATGTGGTGCTGACAGCGAATGACATGCCGGGCGGCAGCGAAAGTGATCAAGCCGCCTTTGTGACCGAGCGCTTCGCCTGTGCGGTGAGCGTGGCGCCGGCAATCGCCGAGCAGGGAGCCGCGTCGACGAAGGTTGCGCGCTATTTGGAATATCTCGCTGACGCATTTGGGACGGCAGCGCCCACGCTGTCTTCCGCGGCGACGAAGACGCTCGATGCTTACCGCTGGCCGCGCAATTATCTGCAGCTCCGCGAGGTCTCGGAACGACTGTATATATTGGTGGGGGCGGGCGCGGTGGACCGCGCTGTGGCGGAGGAAGTGCTCGCCCAAGAGGACGTGATTAAGACCGCAGCCTTTGGCGCCCCGACGCTCGAAAGCGACCTGTATATCCTGCGACCGCTGGCCGATACCGAGCGAGATATCGCGCATCTGGTTGTAGATCATCTCCACGGCAACCGAACCCGTGCGGCGGAGGTACTGGGCATAAGCCGTACAACGCTGTGGCGCTTGCTGAAGGACGATGACCGTTGAGCGAGGCGCCCGTGACCGCGCGCGACGCGTGTGCTACAGTCCAAAGCGTTATTGTTTCGATTTGGTTACGGCGTGCGAGGGCATATGGCTGAGACTTCAAAACCGAGCCGCAGAAGGCGGAGTGCCGCGCCGGTCAACCGACGCACGACATCGGTGACGTGGGGCAAACACGCCTCGGGGTTTGATGGCTCGTTCAAGCGCACTAAATACGGCTATCCTTCGGCAAGCGCCCGCTTGGCAATGCAGGCAGAGTCCTCGCTGTGGGGCCGCAAACGCGTGGTGGGCTCAAAGCTCAAGCACGACGGAACGCTCGGTTACATCAGCCGCGGGGCGGCTCGCCGCAGTGGACTCAATCCGGCTGGTTGGCATCGTTATGTTCCGATCGTGGCCGTCGTTGCAGTGATCGTCATCGCACTCGCTGCGCTTGGCTACGCCGGCGGTGGCGCCAACTTGGACGCAGTGTTTAAATCGCCCGAGCTCGCGCATGCAGGCACAGAAGTTATCGAGGGCGCTCAGACCCAGACAGGCGTCGCGCCCCAGCGTGGTATCGTTGCGGCGGCCTCCACCATCGCAGATGCTCAAAAGGACGAAGGCGAGCAAGGTAACGACGCCGAAACGACCCAGACGAACGAAACGACGACAACGGCGACGTCAATATAAGTTACGAGTGGGGTAGCTAATTTGGGACGGGGCTTTTTTAGCTGCCCAAGACAGTGGCTCATTCGATGTCAGTCGCCAAAAGCGAGCGAGCCGCATTTGCGCCAAGGTGACGTGAAATGAGAGGGCGCTGACCTTCTGGTCGCGCCCTCGAAATTGAACGTCAGATTGGCGTGAATGCGGCCCGCGCAGCGTCAACGAGCCCGCCGTTCGGTAGAACGGCGGAACTAATTACCTTACGTAGACGACGTTGTCGCGGCGCGGTTTTGCCTCGGGTGGCGTGTCCTCGGCGTAGCCAAGAATGCAGTTACCGACACCGCGCAGGTTGCCGTCGGCGGGCAGGCCCCAGCTGGCCAGCAGCTCCAGGCCCTCGGGCGAGTCAAAGACCTCATGCGCGCGGTGAATCCAGCACGAATCGACACCCAGTGCATAGGCGGCGTTGAGCAAGTTGCCCATGGCGAGCGAGCCGTCTTCCAGATGTGTGGGCACGCTGCGGTCAACCAGCACCACCACAACGGTCTTGGCGCCATAGAAGGGGTCGCTGTTGCTGTCCATGACCTGGGCGTTGAGCTGTGAGAGACGCTCGACGGTCGCGGGGTCGGTGACGGCGACAAACGTCACCGGCTGGCGGCCCATGCCGCTCGGTGCATATTGGCCGGCTTCGATAATCCGTGCAAGCTTTTCGGCCTCGACGGGACGATTGCTGTACTTGCGGCAGCTGCGGCGGTGAATGAGTGCTTCGATAGTCTCCATGGTGTCTCCTTGCGGTGGCGTTGCAGATGCCCCGTTCATACCCGTCGGGCTTAAACGATAGACGGTCAATTGCCCGGCCAAAAGGATAGATTCCAATTGGGAAAGTAGGTTTGCATAAAAGTACCTTCAGAATGTGACAAACAAATGGGATGGTTAAACGTTTTATCCCGTCTACCCTGCGCTTTTTTACCACTTGCCTAAATGACGAACGCATAACCTTCGATAAAGGTTTTACTAAAGGAGTACCAACGTTTATCAATGCGCCGTGGTGGCGCCGGGCCAGGAGGTAACATCATGTTCCAGGCTGGAGATGTCGTCGAGACCGATTTCGAAGGATTTCTGAAGCTGCTGCGTTCCAAGACGCGCGCTTTCGTGTCGATCAACGATCACGAGTACTACATCACGCACACCGATGGCTATTGGCGTGTTCAGGATTGCGAGGCCCTCAACGACAAGGGCCACTTTACTGACTGCTCCGAGCTGGTCAACACGGTCTGCGAGGTCGTCGAGCTGCCGTGGATTGCCGGCAAGAGCCTGCATGACAGCTTCTCGGGTGCTACGGTCTATGAGGCCGTCGCTGCTTAACAGCCAACACTCGATATTCTCTCGCAACCGCCGGCGCCGCCCCCGCGCCGGCGGCCTTTTTTGTCGATATGCTTATGTAGAGCCGACCATAAACAACGAGCTTGTTGACAATAGTCAAAACTCGGACTAATGTAGAGATATTAATTGGTCAAAACTCGGACTATCGAATGGTGGGAGAGATGAATAGTGCAGTTAGCCCGGTCGATTTCGACCGGATGCTCAACGGGCTTGACCGTATCTATTCGGAGTTCGCGCGCGCCTGCGGTCTTTCGGACTGCGCCTACTGGATGCTCGTCGACACGAGTGCGGCGGGCGGAAGCGTTGCCGTGAGTCGGCTGACGAGTGAATGGTTCTACAGCAAACAGACCATCAATTCGGCGATCAAGACGCTTAGGGCGCGAGGGCTTGCGACGTTGGAGTTTGCCGAGGGCAGTCGTAAGAACAAGGTTGTGCGACTGACCGAAGAAGGCGTGCAGTTTGCCAAGCGCTACGCGTTGCCGGCGCAAAAAGCCGAGCAACAGGCATTCGAGGCGCTCGAGCCGTGGGAACAGCGCGAGATCATGCGCTTGGTCGGTAAGTTCTCCCATGTTCTTAACGAAGAGTGCGAGGCATTTAAACGGCAAGTGGCCGCCGAGAACGAGGCTGACGATAAGGGCGAGGGGGACACATGCGACTCTTAATGAGGTTTATGAGGCCGTACCGCGGTCTGATTGCGGTGACGCTGTTTGCGGTGCTGATAGATAACGTCGGTACGCTGTTGGTTCCCACGATGCTGGCGAACATGGTCAACACCGGTATTACCACGGGCGACATCGACTATATTTTACGCAACGGCCTGTACATGCTTATCGCGACCGGCATGGCCAGCGGCGGCACGGTGTTGGGCTGCTATCTTTCGGCGCGCCTGGCCGCCAACGTGGCCTGCGATATCCGCAATGCCGTGTACGACAAGTCGCTCGAGCTGTCCGCCAGCGACTTTGAGCGCTTTGGCACGGGTTCGATGATCACGCGCTCACTCAACGACATCAACGTGATTCAGCAAGCTGTCCTTCAGACGATTCAGTTGGTGCTGCCGGTGCCGTTCTTGGCCGTGGCAGGCATCATTTTTGCTTGGTTCATCGATCCCGCCATGGGCACGCTGCTTGGTGTGGTCGTTGCGATCGTGCTGGTGGCGGCGGTCTTTACGGTGGCTAACGCCGCGCCGATCTTTATGCGCCTGCAGAGCTTTATCGACCGCATGAACGTGGTGCTGCGCGAGAACATCGTGGGCGTGCGCGTCATCCGCGCATTTAACAAGGAGCGCCACGAGGAGCAGCGCCTGGACGAGGTGTTTAGCGATTACGCGGCCAACGCCATCAAGGTCAACCACCTGTTTGTGGGTCTCGACAGTTCCAGCTTCTTTTTGATGAATATCGCCGAGGTGGCGGTGCTGTGGGTGGGCGGCAACCGCGCGGGCGTCCACGCCATGCAAATCGGCAGCATCTCGGCCGTGTTGGAATACGCGATCTTGATCCTGTTCTTTGTGATGATGGCGCAGATGGTGATTCTGACGCTTCCGCGCGCTGCGGCGTGCCTCAACCGCGCGCAACAGGTGCTCGAAATCGAGCCGAGCATCGTGGACGGCAAGGCAACGCTGGGCGACGGGGCGCCTGAGTCCGCAGATGGTGCCGACGCGGTTGCCGTGTTCGACCATATGTCGTTCCGTTTTGACGATGCCGACGAGGACACCCTGTGCGACCTGAGCTTTGCCTGTCGCCGTGGCCAGACCACGGCGATTGTAGGCTCAACGGGCTCGGGCAAGTCAACGGTGGCCAAGCTCTTGTTGCGTTTCCACGATGCCACGAAGGGCGCCATTCGCCTGAACGGCGTTGACCTGCGCGACCTTTCGCAAGGTGAGATTCGCGGGCATATCGCTTACGTGCCGCAGAAGGCGTGGCTGTTCTCGGGTACGGTGGCGAGCAACCTGCGCTTTGGCAACGAGGGCGCGACCGAGGCTGACATGCTCCATGCGCTGGAGGTTGCCCAGAGCACCTTTGTGCTCGATCAGCCCCAGGGGCTCGATACTCCGGTATCCCAGGGCGGCACGAACTTCTCGGGCGGTCAGCGCCAGCGCCTGGCGATTGCCCGCGCACTCATGAAGCATGCCGATCTATATATCTTCGATGACAGTTTTTCGGCCCTGGACTTTAAGACCGATGCCGCCCTGCGCCATGCGCTGCAGGACGAGACGCGCGATGCCGCGGTGCTCATCATCGCGCAACGTATCTCGACGATTCTGCATGCCGATCAGATCGTGGTGCTCAAAGACGGCGAGATCGTGGGCCTAGGCACGCACGACGAGCTCATGGAAACCTGCGAGGTGTACCGCGCTATCGCGGAATCGCAGATGAAGGGAGGTGAGTAGCATGACCGAGGAGCTCAAGAAGCAGGCCATCGCCGAGGATGCCGCGGTTGCAGAGACAGTTGAGGAGACGGGCGCCACACCCGGCCTGGACGAAGCCGCCAAGGCGGCGGAGCGCGAGGCTCGCCGCCAAGCGCTCTACGAGGAAAACGAGCGCGCCGAGGACGAGCGCGCCCGCGCCGAGGCGGAGCGTATGCGCGACGTGGACGACGAAGACGAGGACGAGACGCCTCGGGATACCTGGGCGACGGTGCGCCGCCTGTGGAGTGAGGCTGCCGGCGACCATTGGCGCTTCTATATCGTGTTCGCGAGCATTGTGTTCTATGTCATCTTTAACACCGCCGCGCCGGCATATAGCGCCCGCGTGATCGATGAGCTGTGGGGCCACATTCAGGTGGCGTTTGCCAACGACACCACTTTCAGCATCACCTGGGAGAACTGCGGCAAGACCATTTTCGTCTACTTTATGATCTGGACTGCCGCTGCCTCGTTCTATGCGCTCCAGAGCTTTTTGATGTCGAGCGTCGCTGAGCGTCTCAATCTGCGCCTGCGCAACCGCATCGCGCAAAAGCTCAACCGTCTGCCGCTCGCCTATTTTGACGCGCATCGTCCCGGCGAGGTCGTCAGCCGCGCGACCAACGAC
>CAVHBE010000217.1:0-2974 GCA_963634045.1 Methanobrevibacter smithii | reverse complement strand
TAAAGCCCTGCCCGGAGTGGAGGCGCTTCTCGATGCCTAATCGCACCCTTCTTATCGCTGGTAACTGGAAGATGAACAACGACGTCGCCGAGGCTGCCAAGCTCGCCGACGAGCTGGCTCAGGCTCTGCCCGAGGTTCCGGCTGGCGTCGAGGTGCTCGTCTGCCCTCCGACCATCGACATCACTACGGTCCATGACCGTATTCAGGCTGCCCCCATCGCCCTCGGTGCACAGAACGTGTACTGGGAGGCCAAGGGTGCCTTCACCGGTGAGTCCTCTTGCGACATGCTCAAGTCTGCTGGCTGCACCTACTGCATCATCGGTCACTCCGAGCGTCGCGACTACTTCCACGAGACCGACGAGGATCAGAACAAGAAGGCCAAGGCCCTCGTTGCCGCCGGTCTTGTTCCCGTCTTCTGCTGCGGCGAGTCCCTCGAGGTCCGCGAGGCTGGCACCTATGTCGAGCACGTTGTGAACCAGGTCAAGGCTGGCCTTGCTGGTCTTGAGATTACCTGCCCCAAGCAGGTCGTCGTCGCCTACGAGCCCATCTGGGCCATCGGCACCGGCAAGACCGCTACCGCCGAGGACGCTCAGGAGGTCTGCGGCGCTATCCGTGAGACCCTCAAGGAGATGTTTGGCGAAGAGCTCGCTAACGGCATTCGCGTTCTCTATGGTGGCTCTGCCAAGCCCGGCAACATCGCCGAGCTCGTCGCCAAGCCCGACGTTGACGGTGCCCTCGTGGGCGGCGCTTCGCTCAAGGCTGCCGACTTCGCCTCTATGGTCGTCAAGGCAGGCGAGTAGGACATATGGCACAGCGTCATCTTCCTGCACTCCTGATCATCATGGACGGCTGCGGCCTGGCTCCGGCCGATGGCGAGAACGCCGTCGCCGCTGCCAAGACGCCCTTCCTTGATAGCCTGTACGAGAAGTACCCCCACACCACGCTCGGCGCTTCGGGCGAGGATGTGGGTCTTCCCGATGGCCAGATGGGTAACTCCGAGGTGGGTCACCTCAACATCGGTGCCGGCCGCATCGTGTTCCAGGAGCTTTCGCGCATCAACAACGCCATCAAGGACGGCTCCATTGCCAAGAACGAGGTCTTCGTCAAGGCTATGGACGACGTCAAGGCTGACGGCAAGACTCTCCACCTCATGGGCCTCATGAGCCCTGGCGGCGTTCACTCCCACATGAACCACGTCGAGGCTTTGGTCAAGATGGCTGCCGAGCATGGTGTCAAGACCGTTCGCGTCCACGCCTTCATGGATGGCCGCGACGTCGACCCGCAGTCCGGTGCTGGCTACATGAGCGAGTTCTGCGCCTTCCTGGCTAAGATCTCCGAGGAGACCGGTTGCGACGCTCGCGTTGCCACCGTCTCGGGCCGTTATTGGGCCATGGACCGCGATAATCGTTGGGAGCGCATCCAGCGCGCCTACGACGTCATGGTCAACGCGTCCGATGCTGATACCGACCCCGTTGCCGGTATCAAGGCCTACTACGAAAAGGATCCGCGCGGCGACGAGTTCGTCGAGCCCTTCGCTGCCCACAACGAGGGCATCCACGAGGGCGACGCGGCTATCTTCTTCAACTTCCGTCCCGACCGCGCTCGTCAGATG
Organism: Methanobrevibacter smithii; assembly: GCA_963634045.1. Taxonomy (GTDB): domain Bacteria; phylum Actinomycetota; class Coriobacteriia; order Coriobacteriales; family Coriobacteriaceae; genus Collinsella. The sequence goes on along the minus strand of CAVHBE010000217.1, from coordinate 1,362 downwards.
ACCCGTGTGTTCACGGACAAGGAGTTCGACGGCTTTGAGCGCGAGCAGATCAAGCTTTCGCACTTTGTGACGATGACCGAGTACGATCCGACGTTTGACGTCGAGGTCGCCTTCCCCAAGACGTTCCCCGAGAACGTTCTGGCCGACGTTATCGCCGCCAATGGTCTGAAGCAGCTGCACACCGCCGAGACCGAGAAGTACGCCCACGTGACGTTCTTCCTCAACGGCGGCATCGAGGAGCCCAAGGAGGGCGAGGAGCGCGTGCTCGTCGCTTCCCCCAAGGTTGCTACCTACGATCTGCAGCCTGAGATGAGCGCTCCCGAGGTTACCGAGAAGCTCGTCGCCGCTATTAACGAGGATCGCGCTGATTTCTACATCGTGAACTTCGCGAACTGCGACATGGTTGGTCACACCGGTGTTTTCGACGCCGCCGTTAAGGCCGTCGAGGCTGTTGACGATGCCCTGTCCAAGGTTGTCCCGGCGATTCTCGCTAAGGGCGGCTTTGCGCTGATTACCGCCGATCACGGCAACGCCGATCACATGTTTGACGTTGCTTCCGACGGTTCCAAGCATCCGTTCACGGCTCACACCACCAACCGCGTGCCGTTCATCATCGTTGATGAGAAGGCACAGCTCACCGGTATCGAGGACGGCCGTCTTTCCGATATCGCTCCGACCATGCTCACCATGGCTGGTATTGAGCCTTCCGCCGAGATGACGGGTCGCGTGCTCGCCACCGAGGCCTAAGAGAAAACTCCAAGCGTTTTCTTGCAGGGGGGTTGCCCAGATTTGGGCAACCCCCTTTTTGGTATTTCTGCCATTTCCGCACCGTCCCCGAGTGGCAGGTAGGGGAGAGCGGGGGATTGTGGTACAGTACTGGAGTTTGAATTGTTCTATTAAGGAGCTTATCTATGGGTCCGTTCCAGATTCTTCTGTTTGTCGTTTGGGCTGTTTCTGCCGTGGCGCTGACGATTCTCGTCCTGATGCATTCCGGTAAGGGTACCGGCGTTTCGGATATGATCGCTAGCTCGCTGTATAACTCCAGCTCTGCCACAGGCGTTATGGAGCAGAACCTTGACCGCCTGACCGTCATCATGGCTGTCGTGTTTGCCGCGTGCGTCGTGCTGTGCATGTTCTTTTTCCCGCAGGGCATCGTGGGCTACTAAGCTCGAGCCGCATAAATACTTGAAAAGGGTTCCGCAAGTGCGGGACCCTTTTTGTTTACATATTCGTAACAGAGTCAAAAATATCACCACATACTTCGCCCAACTAAAGAAATTCTTGACCGTTAACCGGAATTAGCGCCAAATCGTGAATAAAATGCGCTACTGTATTGCAAAACGTTGGCCTGTTGTGCATAAC
>CAVHBE010000216.1:0-5641 GCA_963634045.1 Methanobrevibacter smithii | reverse complement strand
GGATGTACTCCTCGTTAATGTTGCGGAGCTTAAGCTCGGCAACAAACTCGGCCTGGGTCTCGTCGATGTCGAAACCCTTCATGAGGTTGGGCACGACTTCGGCCTCGAGCTTGGTGCCGCGGATGATGGCAATGGCCTTGTCGATGTCGAGCAAGATCGCCTCGAGGCCGTGCAGCAGGTGCAGGCGCTCGGACTTTTTGCCTAGGTCAAAGTTAATGCGGCGACGCGTGGACTCAATACGCCACTTGACCCACTCGTGCAGGATCTGACGCACGCCCATAACGCGAGGGTAACCATCGACCAACACGTTGAAGTTGCACGAGAACGAATCCTGCAGTGTGGTCGAGCGATAGAGCTTGGCCATGAGCTTGTCGGGGTCGACACCGCGCTTAAGGTCGATGGCGATGCGCAGACCCGAAAGGTCGGTTTCGTCGCGGATGTCAGCGATCTCTTTGACCTTGCCCTCTTTGGAGAGCTTGACGATGCGCTCGATGATGACATCGGTCTTGGTGGTGTAGGGGATCTCGTAGACCTCGATGATGCGCTCTTCGGGAATCCAGCGCCAGCGGGAGCGGATCTGGAAGCTGCCAAGGCCGGTCTCGACGATCTTCTCCATCTCCTCGCGGCGGTAGATAATTTCGCCGCCGGTCGAGAAGTCGGGCATGGGCATGTACTCGAGCAGATCGCAGTCGGGATCCTTGAGGTAATGCATCGTGGCAGTACAGACCTCGTTGAGGTTGAAACCGCAGATGTCGGATGCCATGGCGACGCCGATGCCCTTATTGGCCGAGACAAGGATGTTAGGGAACGTGGTGGGCAGCAGGCGCGGCTCCTTCATGGCGCCGTCGTAGCTGTCGACGAAGTCGACCGGGTCCTTGTCGATGTCCTTGAAAATCTCGGCGCTGATGGGGGAGAGCTTGGCCTCGGTATAACGTGAGGCGGCGTAGCTCAGGTCGCCCGAATAGTACTTGCCAAAGTTGCCCTTCGACTCAACGAACGGTGCGAGCAACGCCTCGTTGCCGGTTGCCAGACGCACCATCGTCTCGTAGATTGCGGCGTCGCCGTGCGGGTTGAGCTTCATGGTCTGGCCCACAATGTTGGCGCTCTTCTGGCGCTCGCCCTTGAGCAGGCCCATCTTGTACATGGTGTAGAGCAGCTTGCGGTGCGAGGGCTTAAAGCCGTCGATCTCGGGGAATGCACGCGAGACGTTGACGCTCATGGCGTAGGGCATGTAGTTGACCTCGAGCGTCTGCGTAATCGGCTGATCGGTGACCTCGGAGTGCAGGCCGATGACGTTCTCGGCGTTGACCTGCTTTTTCTTAGGCTGGTTCTTCGTCTTCTTCTTTGCCACGATTTCCTCTTGAACTTCTTATGGGCCGTCGTTATCGATTTGCTGCTACTGCAGGTCCAACTGGTCCAGATATTCCTTGCCGTGCTCCGAGATATGGCGCTTGCGGCCCGCTTCGTCGTTGCCCAGCAACAGGTTGAACATGGTCTCCATCTTGGTGACGTCCTCGGGCTCCACTTTGATCAGGCGACGCGTCTCGGGGTTCATGGTGGTGAGCCACATCATGTCCGGATCGTTCTCACCAAGACCCTTGGAGCGGTTGATGGAGCACTTTTGGTCGCCGATTTCTTTGAGGATGCCGTTCTTCTCGAGCTCGGTGTAGGCAAAGTAGGTCTTCTCTTTGCAGTTGATCTCGTAGAGCGGAGATTCGGCGATATACACGTAACCCTCGTCGATAAGCGTGGGCACCAGGCGGTAGAGCATGGTGAGCACGAGCGTACGGATGTGATAACCGTCGACGTCGGCGTCCGTACAGATGATGACCTTGTTCCAGTTGAGGTTGTCCAGGTCAAAGGCACCAAGGTTCTTGATGCGCTTGTCCTTGATCTCCACACCGCAGCCCAGCACGCGCATAAGGTCCATGATGATGTCGGACTTAAAGATGCGCGGATAGTCCTCCTTCAGGCAGTTGAGGATCTTACCGCGGACGGGCATAACGCCCTGGAACTCGGCATCGCGCGAGGTGCGAATGGCGCCTGCTGCCGAGTCGCCCTCTACGATGTAGATCTCGCGGCGGCTCTTGTCCTTGGAGCGGCAGTCGATGAACTTCTGCACGCGGTTGGCCATGTCGGTCTTCTGCTGGAGGTTAGTCTTGATGCTCTGGCGCGTCTTCTCGGCGTTCTCGCGCGAGCGCTTGTTGATGAGCACCTGCTCCATGATCTTGTTGGCAGCGTCTTTGTTCTCGATCAGGTAAGTCGAGAGGCGCTCCTTAAAGAAGGCCGTCATAGCCTGCTGGATAAAGCGGTTGTTGATGGCCTTCTTAGTCTGGTTTTCGTAGGACGTCTGGGTGGAGAAGCAGTTGGTCACCAGCACCAGGCAGTCCTGGACGTCCTGCCATTTGATGCCGCTCTCGTTTTTGTTGTACTTGCCCTGTTGCTTAATGTAAGCATCGATGGCGCTGGTCAGAGCGCTGCGGGCGGCCTTCTCGGGCGAGCCGCCATTCTCGAGCCACGATGAGTTGTGGTAGTACTCCTGCATCATGAAGGTGCGCGAGAAGCACATGCACGCGGTAATCTTGACGTTGTAGTCGGGCAGGTCCTCGCGATCGCGACCGCGACGGTCGGCCTCGATAAAGAAGGGCTCGGTAAGGTAGTCGGTACCGATCTTCTCGAGCACGTAGTCTTCGATGCCCTTGGGGTAGCAAAAATCCTCTTCGGAAAACTCGCTATCGTCGCCTTCGATGCGCAGACGGAAGGTCACGTTGGCGTTGACCACGGCCTGACGGCGCATGGTCTCGCGATACCAATCATGGGGAATGCTGATCGAGGTAAAGACCTCAAGATCGGGACGCCACTTGATGGTGGTGCCGGTGCGGTCCTCGTCGCTGGGCTCAATCTCGAGTGCCTTCTTTTTGGCGCCGACGACCTTGCCCTTCTTAAAGTGCAGGGAGTACTTGTTGCCGTCGCGCCAAACCGTGACGTCCATGTATTCGGAGGCGTACTGGGTTGCGCATGAGCCCAGGCCGTTGGTGCCGAGCGAGAAGTCGTAGTCGCCGCCCTGGTTATTGTTGTATTTGCCGCCGGCGTAGAGCTCGCAAAAGACGAGTTCCCAGTTAAAGCGCTTCTCGGAGGGGTTCCAGTCGAGCGGGCAGCCGCGGCCGTTGTCCTCTACCTGAATGGAACCATCGCGAAAGGCGGTAAGGGTGATGAGCTTGCCGTAGCCCTGGCGCGCCTCGTCAACGGCGTTGGACAGGATCTCGAAGGCAGCGTGTGCACAGCCATCGAGTCCGTCCGAGCCAAAGATAACGGCAGGGCGCAGGCGTACGCGCTCCTCGTCCTTGAGCTGGCGGATACTGTCGTTACCATAGTTTGCGGTGTTTTTTGCCATACTCGCTCTCTCGGTGCTCCTTTGCTGCGTTTAAGTCATATAGATAGTCAAGGTAGCATAGCCCAGCCCACAGACGATTCCACCCAACACGAAATCCATCGAACAATCGTTCGAACTTAGGCTGAAAAGAGCTCACTCGCACAAAACCGAGTCGGTTTTGTCCGAGTAAGTTTGAAGACGGCCGAATGTGTCTTGCTGCGTTTGCGGTTGGATACGTTGTCGAAGACGTGTCGTGCGGATTGTTGGCGAAAAGACGGCGTGCCAAGCTCGAGGCAGAACTCGACTCCGCTGACGATATCTAATGCGTAATGGGCTGGCTCTGGGTATCCAGAACCAGCCCATTTGATGTTCGATGAGCCGAGTCGGCGTCTCTCACAAAGGTAACTAGGAGCTAGCGAGGCCTATCCGAATTGACCTCATCGGCGGTGTCGTTTTCGAGCGCCGTGCGGCGGGCGCTGTAGGCGACGAGGCCTGCGCCTGCCGCGGCGAGTGCTGCAGCGGCTGCCGTAAGGGGAGCGCTGACATCGCCCGTGCCTGCAAGCGCGCCCGCTTTTCCGGAGCGCTTGTTATTGCCGTGATCCTTGCCACTGCCGGAGCGGCTTCCGCCGGAGCCGCCGCCCTCGTCGGTACCGCCGCCACTCGAGCCACCATCGTCGTCTGCTGTCATCGGGGCGTCGTGAAGTCCTGTCGTATCAGCGCTGTCGCATACGCCGACCTGAACTTCCGAGCGTTCGCATGCCGCGTCGGGCACATGAAGCTCGTGCAGCACGGCACCCAGCGCCGAGTTTGCGCCCGGTCGAATTTCCTCGAGCGTTACGGGATCGAGCGCCACCAGATTACGCGCCTTCGCATATAGCGTTACACGTTTGCCCACTTCATCGCTCCAACTCTCGGGGATGGCGAAGCTCATGCGGAACTGTGCCGTGCAACCCGGTGCCAGCACGGCGTTGCCACTGTCGGCTACCAGCGGGTGCGTTGCAAAAGGTGTGCCCAGCGTTTCGAACGCGTACTTCACGTGTGCCATGTCGTTGACCGAAGCGTCCTCGGCAAGCTCTGGATCGTAGATCGATGCCATGCGTGTGTTCGCTCCGAACCCGATGGATGCGCTGGAGAACGGCTGGCTGGAGCCCTCTCGGTACAGATCGATTGTGCCGGCGGTCAGCAAGGTGTTGCCGTCGTTTCGCACCGTGACCATGAAGGATTCGCCTGCTGCTCCGGGCACCACCGCGCCCGAGGTAGCGACTGCGCCCGTCGGAGTGGCACACGCCACCAAGGGCACTTCGATGCCGTGTAGTTCTGCCTCGCTCTTCTCCGCGCTCACAATGTGCGTGGCGAGCGCGGAGAGCATGCTCCCCGACGTCAAAAATGTCGTTATCTGATCGACGGGATGGTCCAGCTCGCACATCACGAACGGCTCCGTAAACAGATCGCCTGCCAAGGTGCTGGCGAAGATGCGGAAGTGCTTGCCCATCACTGCTACCGGGTTGCCTTCTTCGTCGTAGGTTTGCCCCACCTTGCCATCGGTGTTCTCTACATAGAGCACGCACCTGCCGTTGTTGCTTACGCTAAACGATGCCGGGCCACAGCCTGCGGCACCCACGGGCTGCGTTGCAAATGCCGATGCGCCTCGCGTCCAAGTAATATGCTGCAGTTGCTCGTTGACGGTAGCAAAAAAGCCCGTGTGCTGCGGCCACGGCACCGCGTGGGGTACTGTGGCATCTGGCGACATAACGCCCCAGCCCGCAATGGACTGGCCGATCACGGCGTACGATGCACAGCCACAACCGCCTGCGGTCTCGTATGCAACGGGCACCACCATTTTGCCATTGATATTCTCGGGCGCGCCGAGCTCGATGCTCGACGGTGCCTGCGGAAAGCGGAGGACCTGACGGAACGTGAGACTGTCGCCCAAATCATCCGACCACAGGGTAAAGCATTCCAGCGCAACCACGGCCTCGCTGCCGAGCGCCTTCTCTGTGGTGGCTCCGTGGCGGTGGAGGTAAGCGCCCGACAGACGTCCGTCGACCAGCGTCTTGCCCACCGTGATGCGTGGGCACTGCAGGCAATGGTAGCCATCCTCCTGAAGGCGGCCGCGCGAGATGCTGCGCCACGACGTGTGCGATATCACGCGAACTCCGTCGTTGCTTATGCGCAGGCGCACAACGGACAGTATGCCGGATGTGCTCGCCGTATCGAAAAGGGTGTTGTCGCCGGCGGGGCGCTCGCCCGAGACCAGCAGCACGTAGG
>CAVHBE010000215.1:0-3466 GCA_963634045.1 Methanobrevibacter smithii | reverse complement strand
GTGGCGATGGCGCTTGGTGCCTGTCTGCCAAGGATTCCAAGGTCAAGATTTTCGTCATCCCCACGGACGAGGAGTTCATGATCGCTTCCGACGTCGAGCGCATCGTCAACGGCAAATAATTGCAAGAGGGGAGGGGCTGGACGACCGAGCGCCGTTCGGCCCCTCTTTTGCGCTCGTTGGGCGATATGACTGATAGCTATTTATCAAGTTGTGATAACTTCTTATTAAAATGCGGCCGCCTTAAGGGGTCTGCGTCGACCGTATTGCACTGCAAAGGAGTCTCATGAACGTACTTGTTGTCAACGCCGGCAGCTCAAGCCTTAAATATCAGCTTTTGGATACCGATACCCGAGAGGTTTTCGCCAAGGGCAACTGCGAACGTATCGGTTCGGACATGGGCATCTTTGGCCACTCCGAGAACGGTGGCGCCAAGCAGACCGAGGAGGTTCCCTTCCCCGATCATCGCTCTGCTATCGCTCGCGTGCTCGAGGAGCTCGAGAAGACCGACTTTACGATCGATGGCATCGGCCACCGTATCGTTCAGGGTGGCTGGCACTTCGATGATTCCGCGGTCGTCGACGATGAGGTTATGGCTAAGATCCTTGAGGTGGCCCCGCTCGCTCCGCTACACAATTACGGCGAGGCCGCGGCAATCGAATATTGCCGCGAGAAGTATCCGGAGCTGCCCAACGTGGCCGTCTTCGACACCTCGTTCCACATGACCATGCCCGAGGTCGCCTACACCTACGCGCTGCCCAAGGACGTGTGCGACAAGTACCACGTGCGCAAGTACGGCGCACACGGTACGAGCCACCGCTACGAGTGGATGATGGCCAAGGAGATCCTGGGCTCGCGCTGCCACCGCCTGCTTTCGTGCCATCTGGGCAACGGTGCTTCGCTCGCCGCCATTGAGGACGGCGTGTGCCGCGACACCACGATGGGCCTCACGCCGCTTGACGGCCTGATGATGGGTACCCGTTGCGGTTCCATCGACCCGGCCACCGTGTGCTATCTTCAGCGCGAGGGCGGCTACAGTTACCAGGAAGTCGACGACATGATGAACAAGCAGTCCGGTCTGCTTGCCATCTCGGGCATCTCCAACGATGCCCGTGACATCCGTACACGCGCCTCCGAGGGCGACGAGCGCTGCCTGCTCGCCTTCGATATGTTTGCCTACAAGGCCATGCAGCAGGCCGGCTCAATGATCGCTTCCATGGCGGGCGTGGACACTATCACCTTTACCGCCGGCATCGGCGAGAACGACTGGTCGATCCGCAAGGCCTTCTGCGACTGCTTTGAGTGGCTGGGCGTGCGCATCGACAACAACAAGAACCGCGAGGCCGTGGGCAACGGCCCGCAGGTCATCAGCGCCGCCGGTTCCGCCGTCACGGTCATGGTCATCCCCACCGACGAGGAATACATGATCGCCCACGACGTCGAGCGTCTGACCAAGAACAACTAACGCGCGCATTTGCAAGTAAACGAAAGGCCTCCAGAGCAGCAGCTCCGGAGGCCTTTTTACTAGCAGGCGGAAATTCCAGTCCCAAAGTGACCATCGCCGGCAACGCCTGCACTTCCAGCAACGGAACCCGACCATTCAGATCCTCAGCTCCAGCTCGTAGCCAAGCCGCCGTCCACTCCAGATGCCCTGAATGCCACGTGACGGTAGAAGGCAGCGCAGGTTAACCCCTGAAAACACTCCGCAGACCAGAAACGCCCCCGTTCGTAGCTCCGAAGGAGCAGAACGGGGGCGTTTCATTGGTCGAGGACGTTTTCAGGGGTTAACCTGCGCTGCCTTCGGCGGGGATATGTCTGCTACTCAGCCATCTGAGCCTGGACGGCGGTGATGGCCACGACACCCACGATGTCGTCGGCAGAGCAGCCGCGCGACAGATCGTTGACCGGCTTGGCGATGCCCTGCAGGATGGGGCCGTAGGCGTCGGCGCCGGCGAAGCGCTGGACCAGCTTGTAGCCGATGTTGCCGGCCTCGAGGTCGGGGAACACGAGCACGTTGGCCTTGCCGGCAACGGAGGAGCCGGGGGCCTTGAGCTGAGCGACGGTGGGGACGATGGCGGCATCGAGCTGCAGGTCGCCGTCGATGGCGAGCTCGGGAGCCTTCTCCTTGCAGAACTTCACGGCCTCTTGGACCTTCTTGGCGACCTCGCCGCCAGCGGAGCCCATGGTGGAGTAGGAGAGCATGGCCACGTGCGGCTCAACGTTGCCCATGAAGGTGGACCAGGAGTGAGCGGAGGCGATGGCGATCTCGGAGAGTTCGTCGGAGGACGGGTTGATGTTGAGGCCGCAGTCGGCGAAGATCAGCGTGCCGTCGGTGCCGAACTGCGGGGTGTCGGTGCACATCACGAAGAAGGCCGAGACCAGCTTGGTGCCCGGGGCGGTCTTGAGGATCTGAAGCGCAGGGCGCAGGGTGTCGGCGGTGGAGTGGCAGGCGCCGGAGACCAGGCCGTCGGCATCGCCCATCTTGACCATCATGGTGCCAAAGTAGGTGGCGTCCATTACCTGGGCGCGAGCCTGCTCGATGGTAACGCCCTTCTTGGCGCGGAGCTCGGCAAACTTCTGCGCGTACTCCTCGTGCTTCTCGGCATTGCGCGGGTCGATGACGGTAGCGCCGGGAACGTTGATCTCGTCGGGGTTGCCCAGGATGACGATCTTTGCCAGGCCCTCCTCGATGATTTTGGTGGCCGCGACGATAGTGCGCGGATCCTCGCCCTCGGGCAGGACGATCGTCTTAAGGTCGGCCTTGGCGGCAGACTTCATACGGTTTAGGAAATCGCTCATGTTACTCCTTACAAGCGTTTCGCTAAGCTCCAGGCGCCCGGCTGTTCACGAATAAACCCGCTGCTAGCGGGTTTACCTTTCAATTATGTACGCCGCGGTGCTTGAGCTTTCCTTGTGTGGCAAGCTCATTATAGGACGCATTAGCGCTATAATCGCTCTGATAAATATGTCTCGAAGAATGTTCGAGAAAAGCCCAGCTAACGAGCCCGTGGCTTTTGACAAGGAGTATCGATGCAGATTACCTCAGGCCTGCCTGAAGGCTTTAACGCCGGCGCGTACGACATGATTGTCGTCGGTGCTGGATATGCCGGTGCCGTTTGCGCCCGCCGTCTTGCCGAGACCATCGGCTATCGTGTTGCCGTTTTGGAGCGCCGTAGCCACATTGCGGGCAATGCCTATGACTGCACTGACGAGGCCGGAATCCTGATTCACGAGTACGGTCCGCATATCTATCACACCTTTAACGAGCGCGTGCACAATTTCCTGTCGCGCTTTACCAAGTGGACGGATTATCAGCACAAGGTGCTCGCCAACATCAACGGTACCCTTATGCCCGTGCCCTTCAACCATGCGAGTCTCAAGCTCGCCTTTGGTGACGAGCGCGGCGAGGAGCTGTATCAGAAGCTCGTGGAGACCTTTGGCAAGGATGTCAAGGTGCCCATTATGGAGC
>CAVHBE010000214.1:0-2722 GCA_963634045.1 Methanobrevibacter smithii | reverse complement strand
GCACGGGGGCCAGCCAGGTGGGGAACTTGCCCGCAAAGTGCTCAATCAGAATACCGATGAAGCGCTCGATGGAGCCAAAGCACACGCGATGCAGCATGATGGGGCGCTTCTTGGTACCGTCGGCGTCCACGTACTCCAGATCAAAGTTGAGCGGCATCTGGAAGTCGAGTTGGACGGTACCGCACTGCCAGGTACGGCCGAGCGAGTCCTCCAGGTGGAAGTCGATCTTAGGACCGTAGAAAGCGCCGTCGCCCTCGTTGACCTCGTAGTCCATGCCCAGCTTCTCCAGAGCGGTGCGCAGGCCCTCCTCGGCGCGCGCCCAATCCTCGTCCGAGCCCATGGAGTCCTCGGGGCGGGTGGAAAGCTCAACGTGATACTTAAAGCCAAACTTCTGGTACACGGAGTCGATGAGGTTGACCACACCCACGATCTCGTCGGTCAGCTGGTCGGGACGCACAAACAGGTGGGCGTCGTCCTGGTTAAAGCAGCGCACGCGGAACAGGCCGTGCAGAGCGCCGCGCAGCTCGTGGCGGTGCACCAGGCCAATCTCGCCGGCGCGGATGGGCAGCTCGCGGTAGGAGTGCGGCTTGGAGGCGTACACAAGCACGCCGCCCGGGCAGTTCATGGGCTTAATGCAGTACTCTTCATCGTCGATGACGGTAGAGTACATGTTGTCCTTGTAGTGGTCCCAGTGGCCCGAGGTCTTCCACAGCTGCTTGTTCATGATGAGCGGCGTGGAGATCTCCACGTAGCCGGCCTTGTGGTGGATCTCGCGCCAGTAGTCCAGCAGCGTGTTCTTAAGAATCATGCCGTTGGGCAGGAAGAACGGGAAGCCGGGGGCCTCATCGCGCATCATAAAGAGATCCATCTCGCGGCCGATCTTGCGGTGGTCGCGCTTCTTGGCCTCCTCCAGCATGTGCATGTGCTCGTCGAGCTCTTCCTTGGTGGCAAAGGCGACGCCGTTGATGCGGGTGAGCATCTTGTTGTCCTTGTCGCCCTTCCAGTAGGCGCCCGAGACGCCGGTGAGCTTAAAGGCCTTGAGGGCCTTGGTGTAGCAGATGTGGGGGCCAACGCACATGTCGATGTAGTCGCCCTGCTGGTAGAAGGTGATGCGGGCGTCGTCGTCCAGGTCGCCGATGTGCTCGACCTTGTACTTCTCGCCGCGCTCCTCCATAAGGGCGATGGCCTCGGCGCGGGGCTTCTCGAACACGGAGAACTTGAGGTTCTCCTTGACGATCTTCTTCATCTCGGCCTCGATCGCGGGGAAGTCGTCCTCGCTGATCTTGACGCCCTCGGGCAGGTCGACGTCGTAGTAAAAGCCGTTGTTTTCTCCTCTCGGATGCCTGATGCAAGTGCGTGCGATGCGCTCGGCGTTTTTGACTTGCATCATTATAGGCAGGTTGCCTTGGTATACAAGCGCCCGCCGCACCTTAATGGCACGGCGGGCGATTTTCTACGCATGCTTCATCGTGTGGGGGCGGGGTGTGGGGCGCGCGTGGCTTGCGGCGTGCCCGTGGCTTGCGGCCGGCCCGGCGATGGATGCGTTACTGGATGCGAGTTCGGCAGTAGGGGCAGACCTTCCAGTGCGCATCGAGCGGGCGATGGCAGCTGGGGCAGACGTTGCGAACCTGGGTGTCGCACACAGGGCAGACCACAAAGTCTTTCTCGATTGGCGCGCCGCACTGCGGGCAGGTACCGTACTGGGCAAGCTGGCGCTCGCGCAGGGCCATATCCAGCTCCTGCTCCTCGCGGTCGGACGCATAGGAGTGCGGGCGCAGGACCAGGTAGGCGATGAGGCCCACAAACGGGATGAGGGCGATGATGCCCCATGCCACGTAGGCGCTGGCGCCGCGGCGGCGAGCGTCGATGAACACATAGACGACCGACAGCACATACAGGGCGATGATAAAGCCAACAAAGGCATAGACGACGCCCATAAGCTGCGGCGACATGAGCTCGGAGATGTACTTGGACATTACGGGTACCTTTCGGAATATTTACAGTCCGGTCAAGTTTACCACGGGGTTTGTTTATATGGGACCACGGCTAGGCGCGGGGCTGACGCAGACACAAACATCTCAATCTGTAACAGTTAGGAGCGGAATCCGGGTCTAGATGTTACAGATCGAGACACAGGAGTCCCTCCCCGACTTCAATCTCGATCTGTAACATCTTGGACCTCAAAAACCCTCTTACTGTTACAGATCGAGACGAACGGTTGCCGTAGTTGTCGGTAGACGAGGTTGTCGACGTTGCCGGGGTCTCCCCTCGTCTGCCGTTGGCGGGTGTTGCGGGGCTGTTCGCCGCATTGCCGCCCTGCTGGGGGTGTGTAGACCGTAGGATGTTCTTATTGACAGCCTGTCAACTCGTCTGGGAGGCACTGTGGCAGAAACGTTTGATATCGCGATTGTCGGCGCGGGCATCACCGGATGCACCATCGCGCGGCAGCTCGCGCGATTTGAACTGTCCATTTGCGTGGTCGAGGCGGCTAACGATATTGCGCTGGGCGCGTCGAAGGCCAACGGCGGCCTGGTGCACGCCGGTTACGATCCGACACCGGGCACGGTTAAGGCGCAGGTCAACGCCCGTGGCTGCGAGCTGTACGATACGTGGGCGCAGGAGCTGGGCTTTCTGTTCTGCCGCACCGGGTCGATGGTGCTGGGGTTTAACGACGAAGACTGCGCACAGCTGGAAAAGCTGCGCCGGAATGGCCTAGCCAACG
>CAVHBE010000213.1:6770-7573 GCA_963634045.1 Methanobrevibacter smithii | reverse complement strand
TCTTGCGGCCCTCACGGATGATAACTTCCACGGCGGTGGTGCCGGGTTTGACGCCTTGCGGAGCCACGGCCTCGGCCTCGCGTGCGGTAATGACGCGGCAGATTGCCGGCTGACACAAGCCGTCGTCGAGCTCGATGCCACGGCGTAGCGGGTCTAGATCGCGGTCGGTCAGCTCGCCGTCAACGAGTGCCTGGTAGGTCTTGTAGACGTGCTTGCTGGGGTGCAGCAGGTCCTGAGACAGGTCGCCGTCGGTGGTAAAGAGCAAAAGGCCCGTTGTGTCGCGATCCAGGCGACCCACCGGGAAGAGCCCCGGAAAGCGGTCGCGCGGGACCAGGTCGGCCACGCAAGGGCGCTCCTGCGGGTCGCTCATGGTGGTGAGGTAGCCGGTCGGTTTGTAGAGCATCAGGTACACGGCGCCCTGGTCGAGCTTGACCGGCATGCCGTCGACCTCGATATGGTCACGGTCGACATCGACCTTGGTGCCCAGCTCGGTCGCGACCTTGCCGTTAACAGTCACGCGGCCGGCGGTCATCAGGTCCTCCGACCCGCGGCGGCTTGCCACGCCCGCGCGCGCCAAAAAGCGCTGCAGGCGCATGGTGTGCGGGTAAACGGGCTGGGCGTCGGTTGCGGGTACTGCGTTGCCCACGGCGTGCGCTCCCCCTGCTTCGTTAGTCCTCGTCATGCATATCCTCCGAGGTCTCGTCGATGACTAGGGTCTCCATGTCCTCGACTGCCTCAACATCTTCAACATCGGTATCGAGCAGTTCGCGCTCTTCGTCCAGATCCTCGGCTTGCTCCTCCAG
>CAVHBE010000213.1:4962-6711 GCA_963634045.1 Methanobrevibacter smithii | reverse complement strand
CTCCTCCAGCGTGGACTGAATACTGCGGCCGCTCAGGCGCTCGCGGATAAACTGGCGCGACTGCTCGTCGGGGGCAAACTGCTCCAGATCGGGCAGGTCGCGGGTGGAACGCAGGCCGAACTTTTCCAAGAAGGCGTTGGTCGTGCCGTAGATGATGGCCTGACCGCGCTGGGGGTCACGGCCGAGCTCGCGCACCAGACCCTTGTCAACGAGCGACGCGATGACGCCGTCGGAGTTGACGCCGCGGATGCCCTTGACCACCTCGCGCGTCACGGGCTGGTGGTATGCGATGACGGCCAGGGTTTCGAGTGCCGCCTGCGACAGCTTTTGCGTGTCCCAGCTCAACACATAGGCCTCGACCACGTCGTGGTAGGCGGGGTGCGTAAACAGGCGCCAGCCACCGGCGACCTCGCGAAGCTGAAAGCCGCGGTTGGCCTCCTCGTACTCAACCTTGAGCTCGGCGAGCAGCGATGCGCACTCGCCGGGGGCGATATCCAGTGCGCCGGCCAGCGCGGGCGCACTCACCGGGTCGCTCGACACCAGCAGCAGCGCCTCGAGAGCGCCTTTGAGGCTGTTTGCATCCAGCGTGGAAAGGGTTGACATGATTGCGGCTCCTATTCGGTGAGCTCGGGGCCCTCGCCGGGCACGTAGGCCTCGACGCCCTCGACGCGGTTGATGCGGATGGTTCCAAAGATCTCGTCCTGGCTCAGCGTGAGCGAGCCGCGCTTGGCGAGCTCAAGCATGGCTAGGAAGGTGACGACGAGCTGCTCGGTGGTAGCATCGCCGTCTAACAGCTCGCGGAAGGTGCAGGTTTGGTGTGCCATGGTAAAGCGGTCGACCGAGGCCACCGTCAGGTCGAGCGGCACGCGATGCGGCGCCACGTGCTCGGCCTCCAGCAGGAAGGTCTGGCGCTTGCCGTCCAGGTCGGCACAGATGACGGCGAGGCCGCGCAGGGTGATGCCGGCCAGATAGTCGGGCATTAGGCCCAAAAACTCCGGGTCGGGACCGGCCACACGCGGGTGCATGCGGCTTTCGGCCTGCATGCGGGCACCGAGGGCCGCCGCCGCGCCCTTAAACTGCTTGTAGGCAATCAGGCGCTGGATCAGGACCTCGCGCAAGGCGTCGCCGTCGAGCGCGCTGAGTTCCTCGAGGTCTTCATCGAACTCGTCATCGTCGTCATCGACTTTGCGCGGGGCCTCCTGCGGCACCAGCGAGGCGGCCTTGATGTCCAAAAGGGTTGCCGCAACCAGCAAAAAGTCGCTCGCCACGTCTAGGTCCAGCGCCTCGATGCGCTCGGCCTCGGCAAGGTACTGCTCGGCCACCTCGCTGATCGAGATAGCGCCGATATCTACTTTTTGGCGGGTTACCAGCTGCAGCAGCAGGTCGAACGGTCCGCTGTAGACCTGCGTCGACACGCGATACGACATCTTCGACCTCCTTTGACGGCGCCTTCGCGGCGCGGTTTGGGTGCATGTTCTGACCGTTTTGCACGGTCGACCTGTAAGTTTACCTTAGATGCCGGCGATTGCGAAGTTGAGCAGCTGCTCAGCAAGCGGATACACGGTAACGTCGAAATAGCGGCCGATTACATCGATGCCGGTCCACATGGGCAGCAGGTATAGAACTAGGATGAGGATGGGCATAGCGTATTGCTGCAGACGGTAATAGTTGTTGAGTGCCTTGCCCTTGAGGAAGGGCACGATGATCGACGAGCCGTCGAGCGGCGGAATCGGGATGAGGTTGAAGAAC
>CAVHBE010000213.1:0-4952 GCA_963634045.1 Methanobrevibacter smithii | reverse complement strand
GCGACAGGTTGACCACGATAAACGTGGCGCCGAAGTTCATGATCTGTGACGCCAGGGCAAATGACATGCTGGTGTAGAGGCTGCCATAGGTCAGGCGCATGAGGGCGGCCGCAAGGCATGCCAGCGCGATGTTCGATGCGGGGCCGGCTGCGCTCACCAGGACCTCGTCGCGCTTGGGGTGCTTGAGATTGTTGAGGTAGACGGGCACGGGCTTGGCGAAGGCGAACACCGGGCCGCCGGCGGCGAGCATCAGCAGCGGCAGGATGATGGTGCCAAACGGGTCGATATGGTTGAGCGGGTTAAGCGACACGCGGCCGCGTGATCGGGCCGTCTTGTCGCCGAGCGCCCAAGCCGCGGCGGCGTGCGCACTCTCGTGGATCACGATACCCACGATGACGGCAACGGCGCTGGCGAGCAGGTTCATGAGGTAGCTGCTGGACATGGTGCTCCCCTAGCGGACGCGGCGCGAGGCGCGCGTGAGCAGGTAGTCGGCCACAAACAGGATGACGGCCACGATGGCGTAATCCAGGCGGAACACGCCGCCAAAGGGCGACGTAATGACGCCGTAGCCGGCGATGGCGCTCGGCAGCGCGCGCGAAAGCTCAACGACAAAGCCCACGATCTGCAGCTTGGCGGTGAGGCCGCTAAAGCACAGCAACACGGTCATCGCGCTCATAAATATGCCGCAGATGCGACAAGCGATGGCGATGATGCTCATCGCCACGGCAGCGGCCTTACGAGAGTTCACGCGCGGTCTCCTCTTCGATCTGGGTGGAAAGCTCCAGCCATTCGTTCTCGAGTTTGGGCAGCTCTTGCTTAAGGCCGTTATATTCCCCCAGCGCGGCGTTGAACTTGTCCTGATCGGCATAAAGCTCTTCGCTTGCCATCAATTCCATAAGCTCGTCATAGCGGGCGCGCTTTTTGTCGAGCTCTGTCTCGATTTTCTTGAGCTGGTTGCGCACGCCCTTGAGCTTTTTGTTGAGCGCAGCGCGGGCCTGGGCCTCGGCGCGCTTTTGCTCCTTGGTCTTTTTGCCTTCGGCAGGCTTGGAAGCGGTGGCGGGGGCGTCGGGCTGGGCCGCGGTGACCTTAGCGGACTTGGTCGCGGCCGATGCACTCTCCCCTGCCGCCTCGGCGGCGGCACGGGCTGCGAGGTCCTCGCGCTTGTAGAGGTAGTAGTCGTAGTCGCCGTCGTAGACCGTGACCTTGCCGTCGCGGATGTCAATGATGCGGTTGGCCACAGCGCGTACCAGGTGCTCGTCGTGGCTGATCAGCACGATGGTGCCGGGGAAGTTCTGCAGGGCGTTCTCGAGCATGTCCACCGAGTCGATGTCCAGGTGGTTGGTGGGCTCGTCCAGGCACAGGAGTGCCTCGGGCGCCACGAGCATCTTGGCCAGGGCCAGGCGCGCCTTTTCGCCGCCGGAAAGGACGCGTACCTGCTTTTCGATTGCGTCGTTGTCGCTAAACAGGAAGGCGCCCAGCAGGCTGCGCTGCTGCGGCACGGTCCACTTGGGCGTGACGGTGTCGATCTCTTGCAGGACGGTATTGGACTCGGTCATGCCCTCGAGTGCGTGCTGGGCGTAGTAGGCGACGCCGACGTTGGTGCCCAGGTCGCGGGTGCCGGTGGTGGGCGGCTCCAGGCCGGCGAGGATCTTCATGAGGGTGGACTTGCCGGCGCCGTTGGGGCCGACGAGCGCCACGTGCTCGCCGCGGTAGAGCTTGAGGTCGATGTCACTGTAGATGTGCTTGTCGCCGTAGGACTTGGAGACGCCCTCGAGTCCCACGACCATGTCGCCGGAGCGCGGCGGATCGGGGAACTTAAAGTCGATGTGTTTGTGACCTTCGGGCAGGATAACGAGTTCCTTTTTGATCTGCTCGATCTTGCGAATGCGCTCCTGCGCCTGGGCGGCCTTGGTGGGCTTGTAGCGGAACTTGTCGACGAAGACCTGCATGTGGGCGATGTCGCGCTCCTGGGCGGCGCGCTTGGCGCGCATCTGCTCCAGGTTGTCCTCGCGCTGCTTGAGGTAGCTACTGTAGTTGCCGGTGTAGGTGGTCACGCGACGGTTTTCGAGTGCGGCGACGTGGTCCACGCAGGCGTCCATGAAGGCACGGTCGTGACTGACGATGAGGACGGCCCCGTCGTAGTTAGCGATAAAGCCGCGCAGCCACTGGACGCTTTCGAGGTCCAGGTGGTTGGTGGGCTCGTCTAGAAGCAGCAGGTCGGGGTGGCGCAGGAAGAGCTTGGCCAGCGCGATGCGCATCTGCCAGCCGCCCGAGAACTCGGAGCACGGGCGCTCAAAGTCGGTGACCTTAAAGCCCAGGCCGGACAGGATTTTGCGCGCGTTGCTCTCGAGCTCGTAGCCGCCCAGGTGCTCAAAGCGGTCCTGGACCTGGCCGTACTCGTTGAGGAGGGCGTCGACGTCCTTCCCCTGTTCGGAGAGCTCGGTGATTTGGGCCTGCAGCTCGTTGGCGCGCTCGCCCATGCGGCGGATTTCCTTGGCGGCCGCCATGACCTCGGCAAGGATGGTGGTGTCCTTTTGCTCCAGGTTGGTTTCCTGCTCTAGGTAGCCCACCTGGCAGTCCTTGGCGTACTGGACCTGGCCGGAGTCGGGACTGTCGATGCCCATGATGATCTTGAGCATGGTAGTTTTGCCGGCGCCGTTGGGTCCTACGAGCGCAAAGCGTTCGCCGGGGTTGATCTGGAAGGACGCGCCGCTAAAGAGGACGCGCGCGCCGAAGCTTTTTTCGATCTTGTCGACCAGGAGGATCATGGTGCCGCCTTTGACCTTGTGTGCCTATATGAAAAAAGGCCCCAACTTGCGTTGGAGCCTCATTCAATGCTCGGGTGGAGACGAGGGGGATCGAACCCCTGACCTCTTGACTGCCAGTCAAGCGCTCTCCCAGCTGAGCTACGCCCCCGTGCGAAAAGTACTATACGGGAACTCGGACGGCGATGCAAGGACATTTTTGGAAAAACTTTCCGGGGGCGCGCGGGCGCCGGAGTCCCGCGGGGTCGCGACGGCGGAGACCAGCGCCCGTGGGGCCGATGCGGGCGCGCCCAGGGCGTCTGGGCCCCTCGATGCCCGGCTAAGCCCGCGGGGCGCGCCCCGCGGGAGGGCGGCGCTGCCGCCGCCCTCCCATCAGGCTCCACTCCGCCCGCCCCCGGGGCCTCCCGCCACGAAACCGGCCCATCTACTACGTTTGGCCGGCATCCCCCGACCATGGCGTCTCGGGCAAAAATAAAACCGCAGGTAGACGGCCTGCGGTTTTCGCGAAATACGGGGTATGGTCGAGGGGTCGGGGTTAAACGTAGTAGATGGGCCGGTTTCGTGGCGGCGGCATCGCAGGCGGCCGACCGAGGGCGCCCGGAAGTGAGCAAGCAGGCTATTTGCAAGTGAAAACTAATGCCATGAAAAAGAAAACAGGCCAGACATATTGCCGGACCTGTTGAAAAACCTGGTGGGCCCTCCGGGATTCGAACCCAGAACCCAGGGATTATGAGTCCCCTGCGCTAACCGTTGCGCCAAGAGCCCTTATAAAGTGACACTTGCAGTTGGGGTGGCAGAACAGCCTCCAACGCTTTGAACCACGATGTGAAATACTACCATGCGCGCGGCACCCGTTCAACGCACGATCTTGTCGACCAGGAGGATCATGGTGCCGCCTTTGACCTTGTGTGCCTATATGAAAAAAGGCCCCAACTTGCGTTGGAGCCTCATTCAATGCTCGGGTGGAGACGAGGGGGATCGAACCCCTGACCTCTTGACTGCCAGTCAAGCGCTCTCCCAGCTGAGCTACGCCCCCGTGCGAAAAGTACTATACGGGAACTCGGACGGCGATGCAAGGACATTTTTGGAAAAACTTTCCGGGGGCGCGCGGGCGCCGGAGTCCCGCGGGGTCGCGACGGCGGAGACCAGCGCCCGTGGGGCCGATGCGGGCGCGCCCAGGGCGTCTGGGCCCCTCGATGCCCGGCTAAGCCCGCGGGGCGCGCCCCGCGGGAGGGCGGCGCTGCCGCCGCCCTCCCATCAGGCTCCACTCCGCCCGCCCCCGGGGCCTCCCGCCACGAAACCGGCCCATCTACTACGTTTGGCCGGCATCCCCCGACCATGGCGTCTCGGGCAAAAATAAAACCGCAGGTAGACGGCCTGCGGTTTTCGCGAAATACGGGGTATGGTCGAGGGGTCGGGGTTAAACGTAGTAGATGGGCCGGTTTCGTGGCGGCGGCATCGCAGGCGGCCGACCGAGGGCGCCCGGAAGTGAGCAGGGCGCCCGTCTAACGACCTATTTCCAGCCAGTTGCATAGTACGTTGGCTCGCAACTCCATTTCCGTCGTCTTTTGCGCCTTAGTTTTGCACCTATAGCGCAATTCCAAGCGCGAGCAAAGACTTCGCACGATCGCATTAAGCTGCTCGGCATCGTTAAGCATGTCGTGCGTAACCAGAAAGACGTCATACCCCATACTTTGCAGTGCCGTCATACGTTTGGCATCGTGGTCGAGCACGGCGCCTGATCCGTGGATGACCTCTCCCTGAATCTCCACGATTCCCGCCTTCATTATGGTTGGATTTACGATCACGATATCCCCGTAGCAGACTTTTTGCCCTGCAATGCTCTGCGCCGATGCGGTAAGCGGCGTAAGGTCGTTAACATAAACGTTTCGAAAGCCGGCACCGCCGCACGAGCGAGGAAGCGATAGCAATAAAATTCCTGCAACTTCAAGCGGAGAAGCTGCTATACCTGTCACCAGCTGCGCGGCGTTGTAAAACTTCGTACCCCACTTTCGTTTTTCCATCTTACTGGCGTACTCATGAAGCTCGTTTAATTCGATGAGCGGCTTTCTCATCCAGAGCGAAGTGCCCTTTAGCCTTGTGACCTCATTCGTTTCCTTTTGTCCGTTGGGCCCCTTCGTATTTATCTGTTCTTTGACTTTTATGCGCGCATAAACGCGTTTCCAT
>CAVHBE010000212.1:5006-6349 GCA_963634045.1 Methanobrevibacter smithii | reverse complement strand
GATCTTCGCTATCCTCCCAGGTGCGATCGAGCGTCTTCGTGATGCTCGAGCTCCATACGCCGCTCGTAGACTTTGCGTTCGCGCAGAGCATGGCGAAGGGCGTGCCAGTGGTGCTGTAGCTGGTCATGGTGCGGAGTTTGTCCGCGCCGTAGCTCCAGTCGTGGTTACCTGGCGTGGTCGCGTCGTAGCCGTCGGCATAGAAGGTGTCCATGAGCTCGGCGATGCTCTTGCCCTCACTCATGGTGGCGAAGGACTGTCCGTGGAAGGTGTCGCCCGCATCGAGCAAAAGATCGGGGGCGTTGCCCTGGGCGCTATAGAGAACCGCCAGTCCGTCAAAGCCCACAGTGCCAGTGCCCTTGCTTTCGTTGTAGCTGTACTTGTAGCTGCCGTGGATGTCGTTGGTGTGCATGACGGCCACGGAGCCGTCAATAGCGGCGGGCAGGTTCCCCGCGAAAGCGAGGCTTGGGATGTCTGCGAGCGCGCCGGCAAACAACGCGGCGGCTAACGCAAGGCGGGGGAGTCTTTTCATGGCAGTTTCCTTAGTCCTTAGCCAGAATGTCTGGTTGAATATCGGATTATCGACATAATATGCGAAAACCGCCGCAAGGGCGTCTGTCCCTTTGCGGCGGTTTTGACGTTTGCGCAGATAAAACCTGCCAAAATAAACCTGTCCCTTTTTGGCAGGTTTTAGCTTAGCAGCATGCGGTCGTTGGCGAGCTCGCCGCCCGAGACCTCTTCAAACTTCTGCAGTAGGTCGGCGACGGTGAGCGACTTCTTCTCATCGCCCGCCACGTCGTAGATCACGTGGCCCTCGTGCATCATGATCAGGCGATTGCCCAGACGTATGGCGTCGTTCATGTTGTGCGTGACCATGAGCGTGGTCAGGTGGTTCTCGTCGACGATCTCCTCGGTCAGGTTGAGCACCTTCGATGCCGTCTTGGGGTCGAGGGCCGCCGTGTGCTCGTCGAGCAGCAGCAGGCGCGGCTTGGTGAGCGTGGCCATCAGCAGGGTGAGTGCCTGGCGCTGGCCGCCCGAGAGCAGGCCGACCTTAGCGTTGAGACGTGTATCCAGGCCAAGGTCCAGGCGCTTGAGCAGCTCAACGTACTCATCCTTCTCGGCCTTGGTGACACCCCATGAAAGGCCGCGATGCTGGCCACGGCGCTTGGCGAGGGCCAGGTTCTCGGCGATCTGCATGTCGGCTGCGGTGCCGCGCATGGGGTCCTGGAACACACGGCCCAGGTACTTGGCGCGCTGCGACTCGCTCAGACGCGAGATGTCGGTGCCGTCGAGCTCGATAATACCCGAATCGAGCGGATACACGCCGGCGATCATGTTGAGCAGCG
>CAVHBE010000212.1:0-4996 GCA_963634045.1 Methanobrevibacter smithii | reverse complement strand
GTCGTTAAGGGTGAGGTCGACGCCGGTGAGCGCGCGCTTCTCGGTGACAGTGCCCTTGTTAAAGGTCTTTTTGACGTGCGAGAGCTTAAGCATCTGCCTCATCCCCCTTCGTGTAGGAGCTGCGGAGCTTATAGCGCTCCCAAACCACGGGCACGCACAGGGCCACGGCGACAATCACGGCGGAGAGCAACTTCATGTCGTTGGCGTCCATGCCCAACTGCAGCACGATGGCGCGGATAAGGAAGTACACCACGGAGCCAAAGACGGCGGAGGCAAGACGGACGCTAAACTGCGTGAGGCCGCCGGGCAGCAGACGGCCGAGCACCTCACCGATAACAATGGCGGCAAGACCGATAACGATGGCGCCGGTGCCCATACCAATGTCGGCATACTTTTGGCTCTGGCAGATGAGCGCGCCCGAAAGGCCGATGAGGGCGTTGGAGAGCACGAGAGCGATCATCTTGGTGGAGTTGGTGTTGACGCCCAGAGCGCGGATCATGTACTCGTTGTTGCCGGTGGCGCGCAGCGCCGAGCCGATCTCGGTGCCAAAGAACCAATACAGGATGGCAACGATAGCCACGGCGAGCAGGATGCCCAAGATGATGGCAACGGTGGACTGCGGCAGACCGGTCATATTGCTGACGGCCGAGAACACGGTGCCCTTGGCAAGAATGGGCGTATTGGACTTGCCCATGATGCGCAGGTTGATGGACCACAGGCTGATCTGGGTGAGGATTCCGGCGAGGATCGCGGGAATCTCGAAGACGGTGGTCAAAATGCCCGTGACGGCGCCCGCGATGGCGCCGGCGCACATGCCGGCCAGCACGGCGAGCAGCGGGTCGACGTTGTTATTGACGATGAGCACAGCGCAGACGCAGCCGCCGAGGGCAAAGCTGCCGTCGCAGGTCATATCGGGAATGTCGAGCAGGCGGAACGTGATAAACACGCCAAGCACCATAATGCCCCAGAGGACGCCCTGCGAAACGGCGCCCTGCAATGCAATGAGCATGCTTCATACCTCCTAGGATAGGGTGGACACGTGATTCACCATAATAGCGGTAACAATGCATAGAAGAGTTACGGACAGACGTTTTGTTTTACCTGAAACAAGCAGGGCGGACGCCGGTCTACAGTGCCCGCCCCTGTGGCTCAGATATTGAATAACGCGGCTAAAGCGCGAGCACGGGCTCTAGACGCATGCCGCGTATGGCATTACGCGTCCAGGGCGGAAAGGTCGATGCCCAGGGCCTCGGCCATTTCGTCGTTCTTGACGACGACCAGGTCCTTGCTCGAGAGGTGCTTGATCGGCATATCCTCGGGCTTGGCCTCGCCCTTCAGGATCTTAACGGCCATCTCGCCCGCGGCGTAGCCCAGGTCCTCATAGTTGATGGAGAGGGTGAACAGGCCGCCGGCCATGCACATACCCTCCTCGCCAGTCACGAAGGGAAGCTTGTTTTCCTTGCAGATCTGGCCGACCTGCGAGGCACCCGCGGCGATGGTGTTGTCGGTGGGGGAGTACAGCGCGTCGACCTTGCCCACGGCAGACTCGACGACGGACTGAATCTCGTTGGAGCTCGAGACGGTGAAGTCAGTGTACTCGAGGCCCAGCTTGTCGAGCTCCTTCTTGGCGGCCTTGATCTGGACGTCGGAGTTGGACTCGGCGGTGCAGTAGAGCAGGCCGACCTTTTTAACGTCGGGCAGGACCTTCTGCATCATCTCGAGCTGCTCGGCGACCGGGGTGAGGTCGGAAGCGCCCGTGACGTTGGTGCCGGGCTTGTCGTTGTCCTGGACCAGGCCGGAGGCGGCGTAGTCGGTGATGGCGCAGCCCACGATGGGGATATCGGCCGTGGCGCCGGCGGCAGCCTGCGCGGCGGGCGTGGCGATGGCATAAATCAGGTTGACGTTGTCGCCCACAAACTTGTCGGCAATGGACTTACACGTGGACTGGTCGTTCTGGGCGTTCTTCTGGTCGATCTTGACCTTAAGGCCGCTCTCCTTGATGGCCTTGACAAAGCCGTCGTTGGCGGCATCGAGTGCGGAATGCTCGGTGAGTTGCAGAACGCCGATGGTGTAGTCGGAACCGGCGGCAGCAGAGCCGGAACCAGAGTTGCCGCCGCATCCGGCGAGCGGGGCGAGCGCGAGCAGGCCGGCGGAGACCAGAAGGCTCCTGCGACTGATGGTGATGTCCTTCATATCATTACCCCCAGTATAAAAATGGCTGGAAACACTGCACTGGGACAAAGTGCAAGTGGAACTTATAGTAGCGCTGATGTCCATTTTTACAACAGCCTGGCGGGTTTTTTAATACAGAATCGGATGGGCGGTACGGGTAGTCGAATGGGCGGCGGAGGGTCTTATGCGGCGGAGGAGGCGTCGTCCTCCTCGTCGAGGGCGGCGAAGAGCTTCTTGCCGTCGAGGAGACGTGTGGTGACGTTTCTCATGCGGCCAATCTCTACGGTGCGCAGCGTGTCATCGGCACCTCGGGCGTCATAGACCGTTCCCAGCAAATACGAGATGCCATCGCGCTGCCTGATGGCAAAGGGGCGGAGTGTCATCCGTGCTACTTCGGTTTCGCCACGTGCCGTGACGCTCGAAATATCAAAACTCACCGTGGTTCCGTGGTCGATGGCCTGCTCGACGAGCTCGCACGTGTCGATGCGCTTGATGGGCGTGCGTGTTGCCTTGGTAGCCTTGCTGCCTGCGCTCGGAACGGGTTCGGGTGTATCGAGGTAGCCGCGAACGTCGGCACTCGCCATGGCAACTAAGTGCTGCGCCATGCTCTTGCGGATAGCGATAGGCGTGGAGCGGTTGCGCATGACCATACCGTGGAGCCGGATGATCTCTTCATCGGTGAGCGGACGGGTAAGAAGTTTGTAGCCCACGCCGCGTTTGTACTCAATTTCGTATCCGGCATGGCGAAGCGCGGAGATGGCGGTGTAGATGCTGCGCCGCGCCGCCGAGATGGGCATGCGGGCGGGGTCGTCGGGATGGGCGAGGCGCCGGATCAACTCATCGGAAAGCATGGCCTTGTCCTCGCCGGTGTTTTCGCTCAAGAGCTGCAGGATGCGAACGGCGCGATAGGCTGCCATCGAGGCGGCGCCTCTCGTCGTGGTGTCGTAGGTTTCAACAGCGGCTTCGGTCATGGTGCCCACGTCCTTTCCGTTTTGGGTGGCGACGGTATGGAGCCTAGGACGTGGGGCTTTCCCAGGGGCGCAGGGCGCTCTGGGTGGTCGGTAGTCGTCGGCAAGCGGCGGGTCGAGTTTTCAACAGCCCTGATCAGCTGACCAAAAGCTTGACAAAAGCTTGACGGATGCTGTTGAAAAAAGCGCCCCTCGGCTTGCCGAGGGGCGCTGGTGCGACACGCTGTAACGCGCGGGACGGAGCTGTGGCGATTAGAAATCGGCGTTGCCCACGGTGCGGGGGTGCGGAAGGACGTCGCGGATGTTGCCCACACCCGTCAGGTACATGACCAAACGCTCGAAGCCCAGGCCATAGCCGGCGTGTTTGCAGGAGCCATAGCGGCGCAGGTCAAGGTAGTACTTGTACTGCTCGGGGGCCATGCCCAGGTCCTTGATGCGGGCCTCGAGCAGATCCAGGCGCTCCTCGCGCTGGGAGCCGCCGATAATCTCGCCGATACCGGGAACCAGGCAGTCGGCGGCGGCGACGGTCTTGCCGTCGTCGTTCATGCGCATGTAGAAGGCCTTGATCTCGGCCGGGTAGTCGGTCACGAAGGTCGGGCGCTTAAAGTGCTCCTCGGTCAGGAAGCGCTCGTGCTCGGTCTGCAGGTCAATGCCCCAGCTGACAGGATAGTCAAACTTGTGACCGGCGGCGACGGCCTGCTCCAGGATCTCGACGGCCTCGGTGTAGGTGACGCGGGCAAAGTCGGAGTTGGCCACGTGGTTCAGGCGCTCGATCAGGCCCTTGTCCACAAACTTGTTGAGCATGTTGAGCTCGTCGGGGCAAGTGGCCATAACGTCCTTAAGAACGTACTTGAGCATGGCCTCGGCGTTATCCATGTAGTCGTTCAGGTCGGCAAAGGCCATCTCGGGCTCAATCATCCAAAACTCGGCGGCGTGGCGCGTGGTGTTGGAGTTTTCGGCGCGGAAAGTGGGGCCAAAGGTGTACACGTCGCCAAAGGCCATGGCAAAGTTCTCGGCATTGAGCTGGCCGGACACGGTAAGGCTTGCATGCTTGCCAAAGAAGTCCTGGCTCCAGTCGACCTCTCCGGACGCGGTGAGAGGCGGATTTTTGGGGTCGAGCGTGGTCACGCGGAACATCTCGCCGGCGCCCTCGCAGTCACTCGTGGTGATGATGGGGGTGTTGACGTAGACAAAGCCCTGCTCCTGGAAGAAGCGGTGGATGGCGGCAGCCGCGACAGAGCGGATGCGGAACACGGCGCGGAACAGGTTGGTGCGCGGGCGCAGGTGCTGCTGGGTGCGCAGGAACTCGACGGTTGCGCGCTTCTTCTGCAGCGGGTAGTCCGGGGCGCTCGTGCCCTCTACCTCGATGGAGGTGGCAGAAAGCTCGAAAGGCTGGGGCGCATCGGGGGTCAGCTTGACGGTGCCGGTGCAAATGAGTGCAGCCGAGACGTTTTGGTGGGCGATCTCGTCGTAGTTGCCGAGCGTCTCGCGGTTCATGACGACCTGCAGGTCGCGGAAGCAGCTGCCGTCGTTGAGCGTGACGAAGCCAAAGTTCTTCATGTCGCGGACGGACTTGACCCAGCCGGCGACGGTGACGGTCTGGCCGCCGAGCGACTCGGAATCGGCATAGAGCTGCGCGATTTTGGTGCGGTTCACGTATCCTCCCATAACGGTTGAATGATAGTTATCCATATAGTTCGATATTCTAGCAGCTCGGCTCATTTGGGCTATACAGATAAGGCATTGACGGGACGGTTTTCAAACGAACCTTGATTATCAACTTTATCCGAACACCTCCCACATTCATCCGTACATGTGCGGATGAATGTGGGAACCCGATACCCTGAGGGCCGGAT
>CAVHBE010000211.1:5436-19276 GCA_963634045.1 Methanobrevibacter smithii | reverse complement strand
AGTCGTTGGGGACGTTCTTGTTTGACTAGTCGTTTAAGAACGTCCCCAACGACTATCAATCGTTTTCAGTTCGTAAACTTGTATATATGCATTTATATATGCATTTGCTGGAGGTAGCGCTGAGCGGTATCCTGTTAAGTCGTCAGCATACGATTCAACAGGGAAGGCAGATTATGCATTCTCCCCATCAACGCGACGCGCATCCACAGCCGGTATGCAGCCGTCGCATCTTTTTGGGTAGCGCTCTCGCTGCGAGCGCTACTGTCGTCGTCGGCGCACTTGCCGGTTGCCAGCGCCCCTCCACGCTGGAAGTAGTTCAGCCCACGACGGGTGGCGGTCGCGACGACCTGTCCGATTCCGTTATCGGCAAGGATAAGATCCGCATTGGCATGGAGGCGGCCTACGCCCCGTACAACTGGCAGGTCTCCGAAGCCAGCGAGTACACCATCCCCATCGACAACGTGCAGGGCGCCTATGCCGATGGCTACGACGTGCAGATCGCCAAGATCGTCTGCAAGGCCCTCGGCGGCGAGCCCGTTGCCGTCAAGCAGAGCTTCTCGGGTCTTATCGATTCGCTCAACAACGGCCAAATCGACCTCATCATCGCCGGTATGAGCGCCACGCCCGAGCGCGAGGAGTCCGTCGGCTTTTCCGATCCGTACTTCATTGGCTACTTTGGCCTGTTCGTAAAAGAGGGCTCGCCCTACCAAAACGCGACCAAGCTCAGCGACTTTAGCGGCGCTACGGTGCTCGGCCAAAAGGACACCATGCTCGATACCGTCATCGACGAAATCCCGGGCGTTGTGCACAAGAACCCGGTCGACTCCGTCCCCACGGTGTTTTCGAACCTGCTGCAGGGCACGTGCGACGCCGTGACCTACAACACCGAGAATGAGAAGGGCTATATGGCCCAAAATCCCGGTATCGTCCCCATCCATTTTGCCGAGGGCGAGGGCTTTAAGCAGGAGGTCGCGGCAAATGTCGGTTGCCGCAAGGGCTCGGACAAACTGCTTAAGCTCATCGACAAGACACTCAAGGGCATTAGCCAAGAGGAGCGCGACCAAATGTGGGACGCGTGCCTCGACCGTCAGCCGGCATAGGGAGGCAGCATGAAAACCATTAATCGCCTGGCCTCCTTTATCAAGGCCGACCACCGTTATGTGTACCTGGGCACGAGCGTTATCGCGGCGCTCGGCCTGGCGTTTAGCCAGCGCAACCCCACACCGCTGAGCTTCTTAGCCCCCACCGGTATCTTCCAGGATTGCCTTTGGGCGATTCTTTGGGCCTGGCTCGTCGTGTCGGCGGCGGCGCTGGTCACCAAGCTTATGCGCTGGAGCGACTATCGCGAAACGTCGCCGTTCGCATCCGAGCGTTTCCGTCGTGGAGCACGCCTGGGCAGCTACGTCGTGGTCGCCATCGCGGCAGTTTTCTTTATCGACCGCTGCGTCATGTCGTTTATCGATCTGGTGCAGGTGAGCATTGTCTCGGATTCCAACCCCAGCGACTTTTTGTCGAGCCTGGTCTACATGACCTACAAGAGCGGGGACTTCTTCATTCGCGGTATCGAGATCACCATCGCGCTTGCGACCTTCGGCACTGTCATCGCATTCTTCCTGGCACTGCTCTTTGTGTTCCTGCGTATTCAGACGTTCGACCGCGTGGATAACGACCTGGTGCGCTTCTTTAAGAGTATCGGCCGCGGCTTTGCGACCGTCTACTCCACCATCGTGCGCGGCACGCCCATGATGGTCCAGGGTCTGCTCATCTATTACGCGGGCTTCACCGTTTTGCGCGGCATGGGCTTCGAGACCGCCCAGGCCAACCAGATCTGGAGTACCTTCACCGCCGGCCTCGTCACCATCTCGCTCAACTCCACCGCCTACATGATGGAGGTCCTGCGCGGCGGCATCGAGTCCATCGATCCCGGCCAAGCCGAGGCGGCGCGATCGCTGGGCCTGTCGCAGTGGCAGGCCATGCGCAAAGTCGTGTTCCCCCAGGGCATTAAAAATGCGATTCCGGCGCTCACCAACGAGCTCATCATCAACATCAAGGATTCGTCGGTGCTCTCGGTCATCGGCGTGTTCGACCTTATGTACGCTACTACCACGGTCGCCGGCGTGTACTACCGCCAGATGGAGGTCTACTGCGTGGCGCTCGTGGTCTACCTGATCCTGACGCTCGTGGCGAGCCGCCTGCTCGAAGCCTTTGGCAAAAAGCTCGGTGCCGAGGCTCCGGCCACGCTGCCCAGCTCTAACTAGGCTTAAGACGAGGAGAATCATCATGGCAGATACCGCCACTACCGGCGTTGCGGCCGCCGCACAGACCAATGAGCCGCTCATCCGCGTCGAGGGCCTGCGCAAGAGCTTCGGCTCGCTCGAGGTACTCAAGGGCATCGACCTGTCCGTTAACCCCGGCGAGGTCGTCACCATTATCGGCGCCTCGGGCTCGGGCAAGTCGACCTTCCTGCGCTGCCTCAATCTGCTCGAGACCCCGGACGCGGGCCACATCTGGTTCCACGGCCAGGACCTTACGGCCGAGCGCTGCAATATCAATAAACTCCGCGAGGACATCGGCATGGTGTTCCAGGGCTTTAACTTGTTCAACAACATGGATGTGCTCGACAACTGCACGCTCGCGCCCGTCACGCTCAAAAAGATGAGCAAGGCCGAGGCCGAGAAGGCCGCGATGGAGCACCTGACCAGCGTGGGACTCGAGAAGTTCGCGCACGCCGCCGTGGGCCGCCTGTCCGGTGGTCAAAAACAGCGCGTGGCCATCGCTCGTGCCCTGTGCATGAATCCGCAGATCATGCTGTTCGACGAGCCGACCTCCGCGCTCGACCCCGAGATCGTGGGAGAAGTGCTCGAGGTCATGCGCAAGCTCGCTGCCGCAGGCATGACCATGGTCGTCGTCACGCACGAGATGGCTTTTGCCCGCACGGTGTCCGACCGCGTGGTCTTTATGGACAAGGGCGTGGTGCTCGAGGACGCCGCGCCGGCCGAGCTCTTCGGCAACCCCAAGCACCAGCGCACTCGCGAGTTCCTCTCGCGTTATCTCGAGGACAAATAACCGACCGCAAACGCTTATGTGGCAGGGCCGCTCCGGTGGGGCGGCCCTCGTCATCACAATCGAAAGGATGTCATGGCCGAGGTTTGGCGCTTCTTTGCGCATGAGGATGATTTTGCCGATATAGACGAGGCTGGCGCGTGCGAGCGCTTGGGTCGCGTGCTGTCGTTTCCGACCATCTCGAGTATGGATGCCGAGGCGGTGGACTGGCAGCCGTTCGACGACCTGCGCGCGTATATGCAGCAGGCTTGGCCGCACGTATTTACGGCGGGTAAGGTCGAGCTTATCGACCATTCGCTATTGGTGACGCTTGGCGGTTCCGACCCTGCCCTCAAGCCCATTATGCTCATGGGCCACATGGACGTGGTTCCCGTGGTACCCGGCACCGAGGCTGACTGGACGCATGCCCCCTTTAGCGGGCGCGTGGACGACACCTACATCTGGGGCCGCGGCGCGATCGACATGAAGGACCAGGTCGCAGGCATTCTCGAGGCTGTCGAGTATGCGCTGGCGCACGGTTGGCAGCACGAGCGCACGCTGCTCCTGGCCTTTGGCCAGGACGAGGAAACCGCGCAGTACGGTGCAGGCACCATTGGCCGCGCGCTCGAGGAGCGCGGCATTGAGCTTGAGTACCTGATCGACGAGGGCGACTACCGCATCGTTCCGGCTGCCGAGTACAGCGCGGGCGAGGGTTGGCTCATGCACGCCGACCTCGCGGAGAAGGGCTATGCCGATATCGTGCTCAAGACGAAGAGTGAGGGTGGACATTCTTCTAACCCCTACGGCGGCACGTCGCTCGAGGTGCTCAGCCGCGCCATCACCGCAATCTGCGATATCGAGTGGCCGACGCGCGTGACCGACTTGCTTGCCGCCCAGCTCGTCGAGTTGGGGCTCTACACGGCCGACGAGATTGCCTCCAACAAGGACACCATCGTGCGCGAGTGCCTCGCCAGCAAGAAGCTCTACCCGCTCGTGACGACCACCTGCGCGCCCACGCAGATCGAGGGCGGCAGCACCGGCGCCAACGTAATGCCGCAGGATATGTGGGCTAATATCAACTTCCGCATGCTCGAGGGCACGAGCGTGGCCGACGTTGTGGCGCGATGCCGTGATGCGGTTGCCGGGGCGGACCTTGCCGGTCGTGTCGAAGTGGAGCTGGGCCCCGGCAGCTCCGAACCCTCGCCGTCCCCGCGCATCGGTGGTCCCGGTCTCGAGGCGGTTCGCTCCATCGCCGCCCGCTATTTCCGTGATCCAAAGGGGACGGAGGAAAACGGATCATTCGAGCCAGTGGCAATTGTGCCCTCGACCGTGATCGGTGCGACCGACGCCGCCAACTACCAACACATTTGCCCTGAGTGCATTCGCTTCTCGGCCTTTGTGGTTGATGACGACGAGTGTGATCGCGGCGTCCATGGCACCAACGAGCGCATCACCCGCCGCGCCTACCTCCAGGGCATTCGCTTCCTTGTCGCTCTACTCCAAACGCTCTAGCCAAAAAGCAAGCCCTTGGTGCAATGGGGTCAGGTTTGTTTGCACCAATCATTCCGTGCGGGTTATATGCAGGTTTGCCTGCGCACGCTATCATGTATGGGTTAGACCGCAACTATGTACCCCATACGCGAAGGGATGCGCATGTATCTGAAGATCGACATGTTCTAGCCGGGCTTACCCCCGCAGTGGCGCCGTGCGCCCCATCAACTCTGCCGATTTTCACCTTCACGCATATAAAGGAGTCCCGCCATGCGCGACAAGCTCGAAAAGATCATCAAGGCCTACGAGGAGCTCGAGAAGAAGCTCTCCGACCCGGCCGTCGCCTCCGATATTAAGGAGTTCACGCGTCTCAACAAGGAGTACGCGCACCAGTCTGACCTCATTGCCGCCTCGCGCGAGTACATCGGCGCGCTCGATGACATCGAGGCGGCCAAGGAAATGCTGCACGATACCACCGATGCCGATGAGAAGGAGATGCTCCAGATGGACATCTCCGAAAACGAGGCCAAGCTCCCCCAGCTCGAGGAAGACATCAAGTACATGCTCATCCCGAGCGACCCCAACGACGACAAGAACACCATCGTCGAGATTCGCTCCGCCGCCGGTGGCGACGAGGCGGCCATCTTTGCCGGCGACCTGTACAAGATGTACCAGCGCTTCTGCGAGTCGCGCGGCTGGAAGACCACCGTGCTCGATTCCAGCCCCAGCGAGGCCGGCGGCTTTAAGTCCATCGAGTTCAAGGTCGAGGGCGACCGCGTCTACTCCGTCATGAAGTTCGAGTCCGGCGTGCACCGCGTCCAGCGCGTCCCCAAGACCGAGTCCCAGGGCCGCATCCAGACCTCCACGGCTACCGTCGCCGTACTTCCCGAGGCCGAGGAAATCGACGTCCAGATCAACCAGTCCGACCTGCGCATCGATACCTACTGCGCCTCCGGCCCTGGCGGTCAGTGCGTTAACACCACCTACTCCGCCGTGCGCATCACCCACCTGCCCACCAACACCGTGGTGCAGTCGCAGGAACAGCGCTCCCAGATCCAGAACCGCGAGGTCTGCATGCAGATGCTGCGCGCCCGCCTGTACGAGATGGAGCTCGAGAAGCAGCAGGCAGAGCTCGGTGCCGAGCGTCAAAGCCAGATCGGCCACGGCAATCGTTCCGAGAAGATTCGTACCTACAATCAGCCCCAGGACCGCGTGACCGATCACCGTATCGGCTTCAACTCTACCTACAACGGCGTCCTCCTGGGCGATCAGCTCGGCACCGTCATCGAGGCACTCGCCGCCGCCGAGCGTGCCGAGAAGCTGGCACAGGCTGTGTAGTGGGTTACGCGGTTTTGCCAAACCGCGTAACGGCTCGACGCTGCGCGCCGCCCAGAGCGACAATTTGTCATTCAAAAGGCAAGGCATGACCAGAAGGTCTATGCCTTGCCTTTTTCATGCCAACTTGTTCGCTCTGGACGTCGCTCGCTGGCATTGCCAAAACATCGGCGTTTTCTTGGTTGTCAAATGATCCGTAGGGAGTCATTGGGGACATTGCCTTGATATTTTATTCAGTCGGCTGTGATGGCATTTTAGTCATTGGGGACGTTCTTAAATGACTAGGTTGGGTAAATTACTTTTCGAGTTTATTTAATCTGCTTTGTTAGAAATTAAGCTGCCTACCTGCTCAAAGTAATTAACAGCCTTCATCTGCTATTGATAATATTGCTCGAAAAATCGTTCAAGAAGTCGCGGGGCGATTTTTGATGGGTCGTGCGTCAAGCGATGTGGCAAGTTCTTGGTTAGATATTGGTCAGTTTTGGGCAACCTTGCCAAAAGCTTGACGAATGCAGATTTAGACGTCGACGAATGAACATTTTAGGCAGGTTCCAAGCAAAATTCTGGGCTGATTCTCGATAATCGCCTTCAATCGCCCCTTGCCATGCGCTGGCCTCGCGTACAATCTGCTCCGACATTCGCGCGCCGTCCGGCGCTTAAGAGGGGAGGGCCCCATGGCAAACGAGATCTGGACCATCAAGCGTTGTCTCGAGTGGACCAAGGAGTACCTGGCCGAGCGCGGCGAGGAGCACCCCCGTCTTTCTGCCGAGTGGCTGCTGTGCGCCGCCACGGGCCTGGCGCGCATTGACCTATATATGCGTATGGACGAGACGCTTAACGCGGCCCAGCTCGAGACCATGCATGCGGCCGTCGTTCGTCGCGCCAAAGGCGAGCCGCTACAGTACATCACCGGCAGCACGCAGTTTCGCATGATCGACGTCGCGTGCGCCCCCGGTGTGCTCATTCCGCGCCCCGAAACCGAGATGCTCGTCGAGGAAGTCCTCAATTATCTGGATGCCGAGGTGCTGAGCCCCGAGGCTGCTGCCCGTCAGCGTGTTGAGCTGCCTTGGAACGATGAGGTCGAAGAGGCCCGCAAAGCCGAGGCGGCGCTGGCCGACGAGCGCGCGACTGTCGAGCGCCGTGCCGCTAACCTGACGGCCGCCGATGAGGCGGCGCTAGGCAGCGACGTGCTCGGCAGCCGTGCCTATGCCGAGGAGCTGGCCGACCGCGAGGCCGAGGAAGCCGCCGCGCAGGCAGCAGAAGCCGAAGTCGCGGAAGCCGCCGAGTCCGAGCTCGACGAATACGGCATCGCCATCGAGGGTGCCGACCAGGAGACGGCTTCAGCTCAGGATGCCGCTTCGCCTGCCCCAGCCGAGCCCCGCATCGCCCGCGTTCTCGAGGTCGGCTGCGGCACGGGCTGCATCTCGCTCTCCCTTGCCTGGGAGCGCCGCGGCCACGTTACCTGCACCGCCACCGATATCGAGCCGCGCGCTATCGATCTGGCCACCAAAAACCGCGACGCGCTCGGTCTCACATCCGATGAGGTCGTCTTTAGCCTCACCAACCTGGTGAGTTCCATTCCCCGCGAAGAGTGGGGTACCTTTGATGTGCTTGTCTCCAATCCGCCCTACATTCCGACCGACGTCATGCGCTCACTGCCGCATGAGGTCAAGGACTTCGAGCCCGACCTGGCGCTTGAGGGCGGCGCCGACGGCCTCGATATCTTCCGCCGCCTGCTCAATGCGGCGCCCTACATGTTGCGCGCCGGCGGCCTGTTTGCCTGCGAGCTCTACGAGGGCGCCCTCGATGCCGCGGCCGAGCTCTGTCGTCAAGCGGGTCTGTCGGACGTGTGCATCGTCCGCGACCTCACCGATCGCCCCCGCATCGTCCGAGCCATCGCCACCGAGCCCAAACAGCGCCAGTAATATTTATTAACTGGTTAGCAAAAATTATAAAGTAGTTTATAATTAGGACGGCTGAAAGAGGTCGGCCCATGCAACCTCCTACCTTTCGGGAAATCATTGCCCTACTCAAGCACGATGGATTCGTGAAGGTCGCGCAAGTCGGTAGTCATGCTAAGTATGTTTCTGGCGATCGTGTTGTCACCGTGAACGGCTCTGGTGGTGATCGACCAAAGAAGGGCACGTGGGCAAGTATTCGTCGCCAAGCTGGATGGTAGTTGGAGGCAAAATGAGGCAGCGATTTACCTATGACTGCGTTCTCATAAAAGAAGACGACGGTTACTGCGCCAGCTTCCCGCAGCTTCCCGGCGCCTTTGCCGATGGCGATACGCGCGAAGAAGCGATTACCCATGCCACCGAGGCGCTGATGGCGTTTTTGGCCGACGACCTCAACAACGGTTTGACTCCGGCAGGGTACGAACGCTCGGCCGAGGTCGTGGCCCTTTCAGTCGAAATCGACCACGAGGACGCTCGGGAAGCGGCGTGCCGAACATTTAAAGATGCAGCGCTGGACCTCAAAGTCTCCGCTCCGCGGATTACCGCGCTGGTCAAAGCCGGAAAACTCGATGTTGAACTCGTCGACGGCCGTCGGATGATAACGATAGACAGCATCGAGCGCTACGCCGCCCAAAGATGCCACGCCGGCAGGCCAAAGAAGCTCGTCGCAGTCCAATAACCCCCTCACTTTCACCGACTACTAGAGCCGCTCACCAAACCAACATGCGCTCTGGGCAAATAGGCTGAATGTTTCGTGCGAGAATGCCCCTCAGTAAACAAACTTTCACCAGAGCGTAAGGGGCTGGCATACACATGCAGACGGTCTATCGGGTATACGAGGGAACGCGCGAGCCGCATCGGCTCGCCGTCGAGCGCACGGCCGAGGTGCTCGGCTGCGGCGGCCTGGCCTTGATCCCGACCGAGACCGTCTACGGTGTCGCCGTGGCAGTCAACGCCTTCTCGGACGCCGTACCCCAAGATACAAGCGAATTCCCATCGTGGCCGCGCGATCCGCAGGCTGTCGTCAATGGCGCCGCGGTCCCTGCGCTCGGTACCGGCTACCGCCGCATCTTTACCCTCAAGCAGCGCAAGCTCACCCAAACGGTCGCCTGGCTGGTTGATAATGCCGAAGCACTCGACCGCTATGGCGTGGATATCCCCGAAGAGGCTCGCGTACTCGCGCGACGATGCTGGCCGGGAGCCCTGACTATCGTGGTCAAGGCGGCCCCCTGCGTGCCGACCTTTATGCGCGCCGCCGACGACACGGTGGCACTTCGCGCTTCGGCCTCGCCCGTGGTGCAAGCGCTCATCCGCGCCTGCGGCAGCCCTCTTGCCTGCACCAGCGCCAACACGCATGGCGCGCCCGCGCCGGCAAGTTTTGTCACGGTGGAGGAGCGCATCCTGGAGGGGGTCGATGTTGCCGTCGACGCCGGCGAGACCCCGTGTCGCGACGCCTCGACCATCGTGTCGTTCCAGCACGGCGGGCTCCAGATCCTGCGCCAAGGCGCACTTCCCGCATCAGAGATCGAACGGGTCCTGTCCGACCCGATGCAATAGAAAGGTGTAAGCGATGTCGTTGAATCTGGGCAGCCTGGGCATGGAAGATGCCTCGTTTAACTTTGGCGGTTCCTACATCATGGCGCTCGACTGCGGCACCACCTCGGTACTTGCGACCATCGTCGACGAGTACGGCTGCATCGTCGCGCAGGCACGTCGTAGCGTCAAAACCAGCTTCCCGCGTCCCGGTTGGATAGAGCAAGACCCCATGGAGGTGCTTGCCAGCCAGATCGGCGTGATGATGGAGGTCCAGTTTAAGAGCGGCATCCATTCTGACCGCATCGCCGCCATCGGTATCTCCAACCAACGCGAGACCACGGTGGTGTGGGACCGCATAAGCGGCCAACCCATCTATAACGCCATCGTGTGGCAATGCCGTCGCACCGCACCTCTGATCGACGAGCTGGTCGAGCGGGGCGCAGAAGAGCTGGTGCGCTCCCGCACGGGACTCACGCTCGATCCGTATTTCTCGGCTTCCAAGGTGCAGTGGATCCTCGACAACGTCGACGGTGCGCGTGAGAGCGCGGCGGCGGGCGACCTCATGTTCGGCACCATCGATACCTGGCTCATCTACAACCTCACCGGCAGTCAGGTCTTTGCCACCGACTACACCAATGCCAGCCGCACGGCGCTCTTTAATATCCATACGCTCGATTGGGACGACGACCTGCTGGCGCTCTTTGACGTTCCACGTTCCATGATGCCCGAGGTTCGTTGGAGCTCGGGCGACTACGGCCGCGTCGCGAGCGACATCATGACCAACATGCCGCCCATCATGGGCGTGGCGGGCGATCAGCAGGCGTCGCTGTTCGGCCACTGCTGCTTCCATCCCGGCCAGACCAAAAACACCTATGGCACGGGTTGCTTTATGCTCATGAACACCGGCGACGAGGTCGTCGAATCCAAGAACGGTCTGGTCTCCACGATCGGTATCGCCGCGGACGGCAAGATCAGCTATGCGCTCGAGGGTTCTATCTTTGCCGCCGGCTCAACCATGAACTGGCTGCGCAACAACATGGGCATCATCTCGAGTGTGAGCGAGTCCGCGCAACTCGCCGCTTCGATCAACGACAACGAGGGCTGCTACTTCGTCCCCGCCTTCGCTGGCCTGGGCGCTCCCTGGTGGGACCCGCGTGCCCGCGGTATCGTGTGCGGCCTGACCGGTGCCTCGAGTCGCGCGACCATTGTGCGTGCGGCCTGCGAGTCCATGGCCTACCAGAGTTATGACGTGCTGCGCGCCATGGAGCAGGACGTGGGACTTTCGATTGAGCGCCTGTCCGTCGATGGCGGCGCCTCACGCAACGAGTTCATCATGCAATTCCAGGCCGACCTGCTGGATATCCCCGTGCTGCAATGCGAGACGGTGGAGACCACGGCAATCGGTGCCGCGTACTTGGCGGGTCTTGCTGTCGGCTATTGGGAAGACCTTGAAGAGCTGGAGCAAAATGCCCAGATCGTTAGGACCTTCCTTCCCCATATGTCCGCCGAGCGTCGCGAGCAAAACCTTGCGGGCTGGCGTGATGCAGTCAAGCGCTCGCTCAGTACCGCACAGTAGGGCTGCGATGGGCTGCTCGATACAACAAACCGCTAAACTTATGCACGGCGCGCGGCAACAACATCGCCATGCGCCTTGTCAGCAAGGCCATCTTCCGGCCGCAACGAAAGGGGCAATCAACCCATGACCGTCACCTACGATACGTCCCGTGTGACCCTTGTCGATCACCCGCTCGTCCAGCATAAGCTGTCGATTCTGCGCGACAAAAACACCGGCACCAACCAGTTCCGCCAGCTCGTGCGCGAACTCGCACTTTTTGACGGCTACGAGGCCATGCGCGACCTGCCCATGGAAGACGTCGAAGTCGAGACCCCCATCACCACCGCAACGTTTAAGCAGCTCGCCGGCAAAAAGCTCGCCATCGTTCCCATTCTGCGTGCAGGCCTTGGCATGGTCGATGGCATCCTCGACTTGGTACCCTCCGCTCGCGTGGGCCACATCGGTATGGAGCGCGACGAGGTTACCCACGAGCCGCACGAGTATTACTGCAAGATGCCCAAGGATATCGACCAGCGCATCTGCCTGGTCGTCGACCCCATGCTCGCCACGGGCGGTTCGGCCGAGATGGCCATCAGCTACCTGCGCGAGCGCGGTGTCAAGGACATCCGCATGCTGTGCATCGTCGCTGCCCCCGAGGGCCTCAAGTCGCTGACCGAGAAGGACCCAGATGTGCATATCTATACCTGTGCTATCGACGACCATCTCAACGAGGCTGCCTACATCGTTCCCGGCCTGGGCGACGCCGGCGATCGCATCTACGGCACGCTCTAGTCGCTGGGCTAAGACGGCCGCGGCTGCAAATAGGAAGAAATGGTGCGCGCGGGCAAGTAGAAGACGCCTGTGCGCACCTTTAGTTAATGGACGTTTTGCCCCGCAGGGTTCGAGAAAAACGTATTACCGTACCTGCGGCATAAAGAAGGTCTTAAGAAAACGAACAGGTGCGTATTAACCGATGCTTTTTCGGTTGTACTTTAGCGATTGGCTCGTACAATAGTCACCAATGTTTGGCGGGAACTGTCCTGTGAGGCGATAAAAAAGGAAAGTGAGGACGCCAGTGTTTCAGATAGCCGATCTGCTCGCTATCGTTGCAGGTG
Source organism: Methanobrevibacter smithii (assembly GCA_963634045.1). GTDB lineage: Bacteria > Actinomycetota > Coriobacteriia > Coriobacteriales > Coriobacteriaceae > Collinsella. The sequence continues at coordinate 7,244 of CAVHBE010000211.1, read as the reverse complement.
CCATCGCGGGCGCGATTGCCTTCCTTCCCTTTGTCTTTACGCTCAAGCCGGTTCTTGACGATAAGCAGAATGCGGACATGCTCAAGGGTATGGTGAGTCTGGCGGTCTCGGCAATCGCTCTGCTCGTCTTTACCTTGGTTGTGTTTGTGTTGTTCGGAGAGGCATTTCGCATGTTCCTCCTGGGCGAGGCGATCGGCTTCGTGGCCTTTATGGCCGCCTGCGCGGTTCGCGTCGCCAAGGCGCTACGAGATCCTCATGAGGTCGAAAGGTAAGTCGTGGAAATTTTTGAAAAGCTGCCTGATGAGATTAATCATCTGGTCAGCGAGTTCAGCTCCACCCCTGTCGTGGGCGATCTGAGCTGCGGCATCACGCAGTACTCGTTTTGGCTGATCGTCTCCACGATCGTGCTCCTGATCGTCCTGGCCGTGTTCAAGAAGAAGCAGACCCTGGTCCCCAAGGGCTTCTTCGTCAACGGTTTCGAGTACATCATCGAGTACGTCGAGAACGATATCGGCAAGGGCGTCGTGGGTGAGAACTGGAAGAAGCACTTCCCGTTCCTGTGCTCGCTTTTCCTGTTCATCCTGATCAATAACATGATCGGCCTGATCCCGGGAATGAAGCCCGGCACCGGTGCAATCGGCTCCACCGCCGCGCTCGCCATCTTCGCCTTCGTGTACTTCATCTACTACGGATGCAAGGCTCACGGCGTGATCGGCTACATCAAGAGCCTCGCCCCGCAGGGCGTGAGCTTCCCGATGAACGTGCTCGTGTGGGTCGTCGAGCTTTTCTCGACCTTCCTGCGCCTCATCACGCTTGCCGTCCGTCTGTTCTGCAACATGTTCGCAGGACACGTGGTCATGGGCTCGTTCGCCATCATGGCGAGCATGTTCATGCAGCCGCTGCTTCAGCAGGTTTCCGCGGCCCACGCCGTCGGCGCCCTGCCTTCGCTGGCCTGGCTTGCCATCCTCATCCTGATCTATGCGATCGAGCTTGTGGTCGGCGCCATCCAGGCTTACGTCTTCACGGTCCTTACCGCCGTGTATGTCTCCGAGGCAGAGGAGGTCGCGGAGGAGGAGTAGTCTTCCGCTCGCGCCTTAATGGTAAGGCAATTCGTTAAACCGCCGGTGCCCGTACCCATGGAGCCCGGCAGTTATAAAAAGGTTATCCTGCGTGAAATAAGACACGCACGACAAAGGAGGAATCGTGGGAGTTATCGGTTACGGTCTTGGTGTTATCGGCGCTGGTCTTGCTATCGGCCTGTCTGCTCTGGGTGCTACGGGTGCTATGGCCCGTCAGCCTGAGGTCCAGGGCCGCGTGTTCACCGTCTTCATCATGGGCTCCGCCTTCGGCGAGGCTCTGGCTCTGATCGGCTTCGTTGTCGCGCTGATCGTTAAATAGCACGGAGCGTCAAGTATGAATCTTTCATCCCAGAAGAGCGCGATCGCACTCTCCGCGTCCGCGGCCGCGCTGCTCATGCCGGTTTCCGCGTTCGCCGAGGACGGCGCCGCCGGTGCGGACATCCTCATCCCTAAGATGGCGGAGTTCATCCCGGCGCTTATCGCCTTCCTGATTATCTGGATCGTGCTGGCCAAGGTCGCCCTGCCGGGCATCATGAAAACCATGGAGGAGCGCGGCAAGAAGATCGAGGAGAGCCTCGACGAGGCCGAGAAGACCAAGCAGGAGGCTATCGCCAAGCGCGCTGAGTCCGACTCGATCGTCACCGACGCCCGTCGTCAGGCTGCCGACATCGTTCTCGAGGCCCGTAAGGACGCCGAGTCCGAGCGTGCCCGTATCATCGAGGCTGCTCA
>CAVHBE010000211.1:0-5426 GCA_963634045.1 Methanobrevibacter smithii | reverse complement strand
GCTCACAAGGAGGCCGAGGAGATCATCGCCAAGGCCCATACGACCGTCGAGGACGAGCGCAAGTCCATCTACGCCGGTGCCGCGAGCTCCATCGCCGACCTGTCCGTTGCCGTCGCCACCAAGATCGTGGGCGAGGCACTCGAGGACGATGCCGAGCAGAAGAAGCTCATCGAGCGCTACATCCAGGAAGCAGGTAGCCTGAATGCCGACTAGCCGCTATCAGGACAAGGTGCTCGAGACCTACGCGCGTTCCCTTTTGGAAGCCGCCAAGGCCGAGAACCATGTGTTCGAGGACCTCGAGATGGTCGAGCGCCTGGCCTCTGCCAGCCCCGAGATCATCGCCGTGCTCGACACCATGTCCAAGCGCGACCAGCTCGACCTTCTTCCCAAGGTGGCAGCTGCCTTTAAGTATGTTGCCGAGGAAGACGAGGATGTAGTGGGCGTGACCGTCACCACGGCGATCCCGCTCGACGACGAGCTGCGTCAAACCATCACTAAGAAATGCGAGCAGGACTTCGGCCGCAAGGTATTCCTTATCGAGCAGGTCGACCCGTCTATCGTGGGCGGCCTGGTGCTCGAGGCCCGCGGCGAGCGTCGTGACATTTCCGTCAAGACGCAGCTGCGCATCGCGCAGGAGACCCTCGCAAACTCTGCTAATTCGTACGGAGGTGAAGCCTAATGTCCGAAACCCTCAATGCCCAGGATATCGCCAAGAAACTGCAGGAGCAGCTCACGAGCCTCTCCGCGACGGTCGATACGCATGAGGTTTCAACGGTCGACGAGGTAGGCGACGGCATCGCGCGCGTCTCCGGCCTCAAGAGCGCCATGGCAGGCGAGCTTCTGGAGTTCAAGAGCTCCGATACCGGTGAGACCGTCTTCGGCCTTGCCCAGAACCTTGACCGTGACGAGGTCGGCGCCGTTCTGTTTGGTGCCGTCGACTCCATCAAGGAAGGCGACGAGTGCCGCACCACTGGCCGCATTATGGATATCCCCGTGAGCCGTGCCATGCTCGGCCGCGTCGTCAATCCGCTCGGCCAGCCCATCGACGGCCTGGGCGACATCGTCGCCACGCACCGTCGCCCCATCGAGTTCAAGGCTCCCGGCGTCATCGATCGTACCCCGGTGTGCGAGCCGGTTCAGACCGGTCTGCTCGCTATCGACTCCATGGTGCCTATTGGCCGCGGTCAGCGTGAGCTCATCATCGGCGACCGTAAGACCGGTAAGACCGCCATCGCCATCGACGCTATCCTCAACCAGCGCGGCAAGGGCATGGTCTGCATCTATGTCGCCATCGGCCAGAAGGCCTCCACGGTTGCCAACATCCGCGAGACCCTCGCTCAGCACGGTGCGCTCGACTACACCATCATCGTTTCGGCCACCGCTGCCGATTCCGCCCCTATGCAGTACATCGCGCCTATGGCCGGTGCCGCTATCGGCGAGTTCTTCATGTACAACGGCGAGGACGGTAAGCCCGCCAGCGAGACCAACCCCGGCGGCCACGTGCTCGTCATCTACGACGACCTGTCCAAGCAGGCTGTGGCCTACCGTCAGATGTCGCTGACGCTGCATCGTCCGCCCGGACGCGAGGCCTATCCTGGCGACATCTTCTACCTGCACTCTCGTCTGCTCGAGCGTGCCGTCAAGATGTCCAAGAAGAACGGTTACGGCTCCATGACGGCACTGCCGATCATCGAGACCCAGGACGGCGACGTCTCGGCCTACATTCCGACCAACGTCATTTCCATTACCGATGGTCAGATTTACCTGCAGTCCGAGCTCTTCTTCCAGGGTCAGCGCCCGGCAGTCGACGTGGGCATCTCCGTGTCCCGCGTCGGTGGCGATGCGCAGACCAAGGCCATGAAGCAGGTCGCCGGCAACCTCCGTCTGGACCTCGCTTCCTATCAGGAGCTCGCTGGCTTTACCCAGTTCGGCTCCGACCTCGACGAGGCTACTCAGAAGCAGCTGACCCATGGTGCCCGCATGACCGAGCTCCTGAAGCAGCCGCGCTACAAGCCGTTCGAGGTTGGCGAGCAGATCGTTACGCTGTTCGCTGGCAACGAGGGCTTCCTGGATGACCTGGAAATCTCCGACGTGCTGCCCTTCCGTGCCGAGCTCATCGAGTACATGGACAATGGCTTTGGCTCGCTGCTCGACAAGGTTCGCGCCAAGAAGATTGACGATGACACCAAGGCTGAGCTCCTGCGCGTCATCGGCGACTTTAAGCAGCAGTTCATGGCTAAGCACCATGCCGATACGACTGGATCAGAGGAGAACTAAGCCCTATGGCCAACCTTCGCGACATTAAGAAGCGAATCTCCTCGGTTACCACGACCAAGCAGATCACGCGCACGATGGAGATGGTCTCTACGGCCAAGATCCGTCGTGCCCTCGATCGCTCCAAGCAGGCCGAGCCCTATAAGGAGGCGCTGACCGACGTCATGTTGACGGTCGCCGGCGACGCCTCCTGTTCGGGCACCGATCCCATGCTGCAGAAGCATGAGAGTGTCAAGCATGGCCTGATTGTCGTTATTGCCTCGGACCGCGGCCTTGCCGGCGGTTTCAATACGACGGTGGAGCGCACGGCCGAAAAGCTCGCCGCTTCTTGGGCGAACGACGGCATCGAGTGCGAGATCATCGCGTGCGGGCGTAAGCCGGCCACGTATTTCCGTGACCGCGCAAACGTTGTCATGCACTTTGAGGGCAACTCCTCTGAGCCCGATTTCAATCAGGCCCGCATGATCTCCTCTCATATCTGCGATGTGTATCGTGCCGGTGAGCTTGACCGTGTCGAGCTTGTCTACCACCACGCCAAGAACCGCGTGGATCAGGAGCTTCGCGTCGAGCATCTGTTGCCGCTCGACCCCGAGATGATCGCTATGGCCCACGGTCCGCGTAAGAACGAGACCGACGCCCCTAAGCGCATCTCGTCCACGTTCGAGTTCGTGCCCTCTCCCGAGCATGTTCTCGGCAAGCTTGTGCCGTCTTATATCCTGACGGTCATCTACCAGGCCCTGATCGATTCGGCGGCTGCTGAGCAGGGTGCACGCCGCAAGGCCATGCACTCCGCGACGGAAAACGCCACCGCGATCATCTCGACCCTTACCCGCACGTATAGTCGCGTGCGCCAGGCTTCGATCACGACCGAGATTAACGAGATCGTCGGCGGAGCCTCAGCATTGGAGGAACAGTAATGGCTAATAACACCGTAAAGCTTGCGGTCGAGGAAGCCACCAAGAAGACGACTGCCGGTGATGGTCGCATCGTGCGAATCATCGGCCCTGTCGTCGACGTCAAGTTTGACGGCGCGGTGCCCCCGATCTACAACGCGCTCACGGTCGAGGCCGAGACCCCGATCGGTCATCTGAGCACGATCCTCGAGGTCGAGAGCCAGCTTCCGGGCGGCGTCGTCCGCACGGTCGCCATGTCCTCGACCGACGGCCTGCAGCGCGGCCTCATCGCCACCGATACCGGTGAGCCCATGAAGATGCCCGTTGGCCCCAAGACGCTCGGCCGCATTTGGAACGTCATGGGCAAGCCCGTCGACGGCAAGCCCATGCCCGAGGTGGAGGAGTTCTACCCCATCCACCATGCAGCGCCCCGTTTCGACGAGCTCACCACCAAGACCGAGATTTTCGAGACCGGCATCAAGGCCGTCGACCTGCTCGAGCCCTACATCCGTGGCGGCAAGACAGGTCTGTTCGGCGGCGCCGGCGTCGGCAAGACCGTTCTGATTCAGGAGCTCATCAACAACCTCGCCCAGGAGCACGGTGGTACCTCGGTGTTCACCGGCGTCGGCGAGCGTACCCGCGAGGGCACCGACCTGTTCCTCGAGATGAGCGAGTCTGGCGTTATCGACAAGACCTGCTTGGTCTATGGTCAGATGAACGAGCCGCCCGGAGCGCGTCTGCGCATCGGTCTGGCCGGCCTTACCACCGCTGAGTACTTCCGCGATCGCGGCCAGGACGTTCTGCTGTTCATCGACAACATCTTCCGCTTCTCCCAGGCAGGTTCCGAGGTTTCCGCACTGCTGGGCCGTATGCCGTCCGCCGTTGGTTACCAGCCCACGCTGGCAACCGAGATGGGCGACCTCCAGGAGCGCATTACCTCGACCAAGACGGGCTCCATTACCTCCGTCCAGGCTGTCTACGTCCCCGCCGACGACCTGACCGACCCGGCGCCTGCCACGACGTTTACGCACCTCGATGCCACCACGGTTCTTTCGCGTAGCATTTCGTCGCTCGGCCTGTTCCCGGCTATCGACCCGCTTGCGTCTTCCTCCGACGCTCTCGATCCCTCGATCGTCGGCGAGGAGCACTACCGTGTCGCCGTCAAGGTCCAGGAGCTCCTGCAGGAGTACTCCGACCTTCAGGACATCATCGCCATTCTGGGTATGGACGAGCTGTCCGAGGAGCAGCGCCTTACGGTCAACCGTGCCCGTAAGATTCAGCAGTTCCTCTCGCAGTCCTTCCACGTCGCCGAGAAGTTCACCGGCAACCCCGGTGTCTACGTCCGCGTCGAGGATACCGTCCGCTCTTTCGCCGAGATTGTCGACGGCAAGGCCGATGACCTGCCCGAGCAGGCTTTCCGCTATGCTTCCACGATTGAGGACGTGCGCGAGCGCGCCCGCAAGATGGGGGAGAAGTAGGTTATGCGTATCCGCATCGTGTGCCCCGTGAGCTGCGCCTATGAGGGCGACGCTGCGTTTGTGTCGATTCCGTCCACGGATGGCGAGTTTGGCGTCCTGCCCGCTCACTCCAGCGAGATCTGCACGATCGACCGCGGTTACGTTCGCGTTTCCGATAAGGCCATGGGCACTGTCGACCACACGTTTGCCGTGGCCGGCGGCTATGCCCAGGTTGCGGACGATGTCGTGACCGTTCTCGCCGAGCGCGCTTGCGATTTGGCGACCGTCGATGCCGACAAGCTTAAAGCTGATATTCAAGGTTTTGAAGAGAAGCTGGGTAATTTGTCGGAGGATGATGCACGCCGCGCCTACCTCTATAATGAAATCGCATGGTGTAAGCTCAAGCTTGCCCAATAGTCAAACGATTTAGCGTTCGACCATTTGCGAACACATCATGCCCGGGATGGCCCAGCCATCCCGGGCATGCTTTTTGAAAGGGTAGACCTTGGATATTATCCGCGTTGAGGGTGGCCACGCCATCGGAGGCTCCGTGCCCGTCTCGGGTGCCAAGAACTCCGCACTCAAGCTCATGGCGGCAACGCTTCTGGCGCCGGGCAAGACGACGCTGCAGAACGTGCCCGATATTTCCGATGTCCACGTGATGGGCAAGGTGCTCAAGGGCATGGGCGCTACGATCGATGTTCTCGACGAGCACACGCTCGAGATTGATACCTCTCAGGTCGATTCTTGGGAGGCCCCCTACGAGCTCGTTGCCAAGATGCGTGCTTCCACAGCCGTGATG
>CAVHBE010000210.1:0-2281 GCA_963634045.1 Methanobrevibacter smithii | reverse complement strand
GCCCAGGAAGCGGGCGTCCTCGAAGTGCTCGGGATTGTACTTGGGGTCGAGCATCTTGACGAGACCCTTGATGTCGGTCGACTCGTCGCAGCCGTTGTTGTTGAGGGCGCGGACGTCGGCGATGATGTCGGCCATCTTGTAGATGGCGTTGTCGCCGCGGTCGGGAGCGGAGCCGTGGCAGGAGGTGCCGTGAACGTCGACGCGGATCTCCATGCGGCCGCGGTGACCGCGGTAGATGCCGCCGTCGGTGGGCTCGGTGGAAATGACGAACTCGGGCTTAATGCCGTCCTTGTTGTAGATGTACTGCCAGCACATGCCGTCGCAGTCCTCTTCCTGGACGGTGCCGACGACCATGATCTTGTAGCCCTCGGGGATGAGGCCCATGTCCTTCATCATCTTGGCAGCGTAGGTAGCAGAAGCCATGCCACCCTCCTGGTCGGAGCCGCCGCGGCCGTAGATGATCTCGTCGGTCTCGTAGCCCTCATAGGGATCGGCGTCCCAGTTCTCGATGTTGCCGATGCCGACGGTGTCGATGTGGGAGTCGATGGCGATGATCTTGTCGCCCTCGCCCATAAAGCCCATAACGTTGCCCAGGCCGTCGACCTTGACCTCGTCATAGCCAAGGCTCTCCATCTCGGCCTTGATGCAAGCGACAACCTCACCCTCCTCGCAGGACTCAGAGGGATGGGAGATCATGGCGCGCAGGAAGCGGGTCATGTCAGCACGATGAGACTCAGCAGCAGCCTTAATGGCATCAAAATCGAGTTCTTTAGTCATAACAGTCAACCTTTCTACAAGGGTTTACCTACAGGTAGATATTTCAGATAGATCACTTGTGCCAAGTAGCGTGAGGTCGAGCACCCCACAAGCAAGTAACCATAGGAGGCGGACGGAGGACTTTGCTCCGTCGCGAGTTCCGCACGAGCCGGAGAGCACTTAATGTGCTCTCCGTGCGAGCAGGACTGTCCGAGCAGGGAGTAAAGTCCTCCGGCTGCCTCCGGACAGGTCATCCTGCTAGCAGGTCGGATACTCGCCCTCCCAGACGATGCGACGGTACTGATCCGGATCCGTGTCACCTTCCGTGGAGAAGCAGAGCACGGAGCTCGTCTTGTCTAGGCCGATAAGCTCCTTGAGCTCGGCGTACTCGGGATCGAGCATGAGGGTCTCGACCAGGCCGGTGGTCACAGCGCCGGACTCGCCGGAGATGACGCGCGGGTCGCCCTTCTCGGGAGCGCCCAGGGTGCGCATGCCGCGAGCGGTGACCCAGTCGGGGCAGGACACGAAGGCGGTGGCGTGGTTGCGCAGGATATCCCAGCCCAGGATGTTGGGCTCGCCGCAGCACAGACCGGCCATGATGGAAGGCATGTCGCCGTCCACGATGCGCGGATCGCCGTCGCCGGCGGCAGCGCCCTTGTACAGGCAGGCGGCAGGCGCGCACTCGACCACGACGAAGGTGGGCGGGTTATCGGGATACAGGTTGGTGAAGTAGCCCACCACGGCGCCGGCGAGCGAACCCACGCCAGCCTGGACAAACACGTGGGTCGGGCGGTTGATGGCCATCTCGCGCAGCTGCTCGGCAGCCTCGGAAGCCATGGTGCCGTAGCCCTCCATGATCCAAGACGGGATCTTCTCGTAGCCCTCCCAGGCGGTGTCCTGAACGATGACGCCGCGCTCGCAGGCGTCGGCCTCAGCGGCGGCCATGCGCACGCACTCGTCGTAGTTGACCTCTTCGATGGTCACCGTGGCGCCCTCGGCGGCGATGTTATCGAAGCGGGGCTTGGTGGAACCCTTGGGCATGTGCACGACGGCCTTCTGGCCCAGCTTGTTGGCAGCCCACGCCACGCCGCGGCCGTGGTTGCCGTCGGTGGCGGTAAAGAAGGTAGCCTGGCCAAAGTCCTTGGCAAGCTGATCGGAGGTCAGGTAATCGAAGGTGCAGTCGGCAACGTCCTTGCCGGTCTCGTCGGCAATATAGTTGGCCATGGCAAACGAGCCGCCCAGGACCTTAAAGGCGTTGAGGCCAAAGCGATAGCTCTCGTCCTTAACGCACAGGTTGGACAGGCCCAGGCGCGCGGCCTGGCCATCCAGGCGGGCAAGCGGGGTGACGGTATATTGAGGGAACGACTGGTGGAAGGCGCGGGCCTTCTTCACGTGGTCGAGGCTCATGATTCCCAAGTGCTTGTCATCGCTCTTGGGCATCGTGTTGCCCGCCCACTGGATCTTATCGGCCATACGGTGAACTCCTTAAGTCCTCTCTTGCCGGCCCCCGCATACGCGTTTCAGC
>CAVHBE010000209.1:422-7528 GCA_963634045.1 Methanobrevibacter smithii | reverse complement strand
GCCGCTGTCCTGCCCGCAGTCGCTGATCAGCCTGCTGCCCCGCTTTGGCATGGACGTCACCCTGGCCCACCCCGAGGGCTACGACCTCATGCCCGAGGTCGTCGAGCGCGCCAAGGGCTATGCCGCCGAGTCCGGCACCACCTTTAAGCAGGTCAACACCATGGCCGAGGCCTTCGAGGGCGCCGACATCGTGATCCCCAAGAGCTGGGCTCCGTTTGCCGCCATGGAGAAGCGTACCAATCTGTACGCCGAGGGCGACGACGCTGGCATCGCTGCGCTCGAGAAGGAGCTGCTCGCCCAGAACGCCACCCATCAGGACTGGTGCTCCACGACCGAGCTCATGGAGAAGACCGCCAACGGCCAGGACACCATCTTTATGCACCCGCTGCCCGCCGACATCTCCGGTGTCTCCTGCGAGCACGGCGAGGTTAACGCCGACGTCTTCGACATGCACCGCGTGGGCATGTACAAGGAGGCCAGCTACAAGCCGTATGCCATCGCAGCCATGATGTTCCTGCAGAAGGTTGCCGATCCCGCCGCTACCCTCAAGGCCCTCGACGAGCGCAACACCGCCCGTTGGCTCCAGGCCTAAAGCCGGGTTGAGGTAAGCCATGTAAAAGGGGCGCTCTGCCAACCGGCGGGGTGCCCCTTTTTTGCATCGCGGGCGTGCGGGATAAGCGCTTTCGATGTGGATGCCCGCGGCGCGAGTTATGGGTACGATGGTTTCAGGGGAGGTATCACCATGAAACTTGGATGCGTCATTATGGCCTCGGGCGAGGGCAAGCGGTTTGGCTCCAACAAGATGCTTGCCGATATCTATGGCGAGCCGCTGATTGCCCGGACCATCGATTCGGTTCCCCGGGGCTTTGACGTCGTGGTTTCGACGCGTTGGCCCGAGGTCGCCCGGATTTGCGAGGACAAACATTGCCCGTGCGTGCTGCACGATGGCGAGCTGCGCAGCGAAAGCGTCCGTGCGGGCCTTTCGTGGGGAGTCGAACGCAACTGGAAAGGCTGCCTCTTTTTGCCGGGCGACCAGCCGCTCGTGAGTTCGGATTCTTTTGAGGCTTTGGTTCACGCGTTTGACGAACGTGGCCGCAAACATCCGGTGCGCTTGGCGTGCAACGGTGAGCCTTCGAGTCCGGTGCTCTTTCCGGCGGAACTATTCGATGCACTCATGCGTCTTGAGGGCAAGGACGGCGGAGGCTCGATTCTCAAAGGTCGCGTCGACGTTACGCTGGTCGAAGCGCGTGCCTACGAGCTGTGGGATGTCGATACCGCCAAGGGACAGCGACGCATAGCGGAGCATATCGCGGCCTGCTCGTATTTTGATCGCGTGGCCAACTGTATTAATCAATAAGGAGCAACATGATCATCATCAAAAACGGCGCGCTCGTGACGCCCCAGGGGCTTCGCCGCGCCGACCTTGCCATGGAGGGCGACAAGATCGTGCGGATTGCCGCGGCGATTGAGCCGGGCGAGGACGATACCGTCCAGGACGCCACAGACTGTTGGGTGTTCCCGGGCTTTATCGATGGGCACACGCACATGCAGTGCTGGACCGGCATGGACTGGACGGCCGATAGCTTTGAGACCGGCACACGTGCGGCTGCCTGCGGCGGCACGACGACCATTGTGGATTACGCGACGGCCGATCGCGGCGTGACCATGCCCGATGCCTTGGCCGAGTGGCATCATCGCGCCGACGGCACCTGCACGGCAAACTACGCTTTTCATATGGCACTCGCCGAGTGGAATGAGCGCAACCGCGCCGATCTTTCGGCCATGCGCGAGGCGGGCGTGTCGTCGTTTAAGACCTACTTTGCCTATGACCACCTGCGCTTGGACGATGCCGAGACGCTCGAGGTGTTGGAGGAGCTCAAGCGCGTGGGCGGTATCCTGTGCGTGCATTGCGAGAACGGCACGTTGGTGAACGAACTGCAGAAGCGCGTGTACGAGCAGGGGATTCATGGGCCCGAGGGGCATGCTCTCAGCCGTCCGGACGTGTGTGAAGCTGAGGCCGTGAGCCGCCTGCTGTATCTGGCGCACCTGGCCGGCGACGCCCCAGTCAACGTGGTGCACCTTTCGACCAAGTTGGGGCTCGAGGCCATTCGTGCGGCCAAGGCGCGCGGGCAGAAGAATATCTATGTCGAGACCTGCCCTCAGTATCTGATGCTCGACGACACCTGCTATCTGGAGCAGGGCGAGGACGGCTTTGCGGGCGCCAAGTACGTGATGAGTCCGCCGCTGCGCCATGCCGGCGACCGTGCCGCGCTGCGCGAGGCGCTTGTGGCCGGCGAGATCGATACGATTGCGACCGATCATTGCAGCTTTAACCTGCACGGGCAAAAGGACCGCGGGCGCGACGATTTCCGCGCGATTCCCAACGGCGGGCCCGGCGTGGAGCATCGTCCCGTCGCGATTGCCACGAGCTTTGAGGGACAGCTGGGGCCCGAGGATCTGTGCCGCTTGATGAGCGAGAACCCGGCGCGCGTGTTTGGCATGTACCCGCGCAAGGGCTGTCTTGCCGAGGGCGCCGATGCCGATGTGTGCGTGTGGGATCCCAAAGCGCGCTGGACGATCAGTGCCGCGACACAGCATCAGGCTGTGGACTACACGCCGCTCGAGGGCTTTGAGGCACATGGCCGCGCCAAGGCCGTGTTTGTGAACGGCATGCTGGTGGCACGCGACGGCGAGCCCACCGGAGCCCAACCCGGCTGCTACGTCCCCCGCTAGCAGCAAAGATGCCGTGTCACCTCCGCAGTTGCGGTGAAATACGGACTGTTTGCGGCCGTCATACGGCCAAACAGTCCGTATTTCACCGCAACTGACGAGATGGGGCCGGCTACTTGAGGCTGGTGGCGATGAGGGGGCGGTTGAGGGCTGCCTCGAAGCGATCTGCCATCGTGGGGTCGCTGAGCGTGTCGACTTGGTTGAGCATGATGCGGGCATTGTTGAGGTTCAGCATCCGCAGCTCGGCATTGAGCACCTGGGCGACGCGCTCTGGGGTGGCAGTGTCGGTGAGCTCGCAGCCGCAACGCTCGCAAAAGAGCTCGGGGCGGTGGACAACCTCGGCGACGGGTTTGCCCAGTCCCGAGGCGCCGACGACCCAGACAACGTTTGCCGTGGCGGCGGGAATTACCGGCTCCCAGGCGGCATGCGCCTTGAGCGGGAGTCGCTTGCTACCGTCTGCCTCGGCCAACACATAGTCAAAGCGCTGTGCCAGCTCGCCGAGTGGCTCCGCGGGGGCGGAGAGCTTGCCTGTCTCCGGGTCCAAGATGCCTGCCTGGCAGATGCCTCCGCGTGCAAGGCCCGCGCAGGCCTCGCAGGTGCAACCGGGGACATGCGAGGCGCCCGGCTTCCAAGGCGCGGCGTCCAGGCGACGATTCGACCCGTCCCATGGCACGCCGGCAACGGGAAGCATATGCGTGGTGGTGCAGAGGAGCACGCGGCCGCCAGCGCGCATGAGCTCAAGACCCAGCGTTTTGAGCAACGTCGACTTGCCGCCGCTGCCGATAATCGCGGTAATGTCCGGCTCGATCCTGAGCGCCGAGGCAAGATTGCCGCTAACCGTTTCCATCTGTTCACCGCCGTATAATACTGTGATAATAAATAATCATCAGAGTAGCGGTCGAGCCGCTTTTGCTCTGCTCAAACCGTAGCACAGGGAGGTGCCCCGGGAATGCTCGTTTATGTTCGCGGCGCCGGCGATATCGCCACGGGTGTCGCCGCTCGCTTGGTGCGCGCCGGCGTGTCGGTCGTTATGGCCGACATCGCGGTTCCCACGTGCATCCGCCGCACAATCAGTTTTTGCGAGGCTATTCGCTTGGGCGAGGTCCAGGTCGAGGGCATTCGCGCTCGCTTGGCGCAGACGCCGGCAGAGGCGCTCGAGATTACCCAAGCGGGGGATGTCGCCGTGGTGGTGGACCCTCAGGCCAAGATGCTCGATGAGCTTAAACCCGCGGCTGTGGTCGACGCGATTCTGGCCAAGCGTAACTTGGGCACCACGCGCGACATGGCGCCTGCCGTTATCGCCGTGGGGCCAGGCTTTACCGCGCCGGTCGATTGCGACGCCGTGGTCGAAACCATGCGCGGGCATTTCCTGGGCCGTGTCATTACCCAGGGCTCGCCCCAGCCCAACACGGGCGTACCGGGCATTATCGCCGGCTATGGCAGGGAGCGCGTTATTCACAGCCCCGTCGCCGGCGTGTTTCGGTCCGACCACGCAATCGGCGACATCGTGAGCGCCGGAGACGTGATTGGCTACGCCGGTGATACTCCCATGGTCACGCAGATTGATGGCTGCTTGCGCGGGCTATTGGCGAACGGCGTACAGGTGACCGAGGGCTTTAAATGCGCCGATGTCGATCCGCGCGGCGATGCCAGCTATATCAACTACATTTCGGACAAGGCGACGTCGGTCGGCGGCGGCGTGCTCGAGGCACTCGCTATGCTCACCGATATCTTTAGAGGATAGAAGGCGGCAATGGAAAAGCTCGATGTTGTGAATGCGGCGCTTGTCGCCCTGCGTGCTGGCGAGACGTGCGAGCTCGTGGTCGTGGCCGGCACGGCGGGGTCGTCGCCGCGCGGCGTGGGTGCCTGGATGGCCGTCTTTGCCGATGGCAGCCAGGCGGGCACCATCGGCGGCGGCAAGATCGAGCTCTTTGCGCTGGACGAGGCGCGAGAGCTGCTGGCCGCGGGGCAATCGCGTCTGGTCCGCTACACCATGGGCGGCGAGAACTCCGATACCGGTATGATCTGCGGCGGAGCCATCTGCCTGTGCTATCTGCATCTGGATGCGATCCAGGCACCGTTGTTCCGGGAAATTACCGACGTCTTGGTCTATCGGCGCATCGGCGACTTCGTCATCGACTTTAAGCCGTTTATCGCGAGCGCGCTCGAGGGCGATGTGGCCGAGTACCATGGCGAGGCATCGCGCCATACCATTGCGGGCTGCCCCGGGCTTTCACTGGTGGAGGAGGGGAGTAACGTCACCTACACCAACGCCGCCTCCGAGATTCCCGCGGCGCACATCGAGACGCTCTGCCCCGAGGGCCTGACCTACATCTTTGGCTGCGGACACGTGGGCGCCGCGACGGCGCGCGTGCTCACGGCGGCGGGCTTTGCCGTCGTGGCCTGCGATGACCGCCCCGGCACGTTGACGCCCGAATGGGTGCCCGGTGTCTACGATCGTCGCCTGGTCGATTACAAGAACCTGAGCGAGCTGTGTCCCATCGGTCCGCGCGACTTGGTGGTCGTCGCCACGGCGGGTCACAAATCTGATCTCGACGTGGTGATTCAGGCTATGCACGCCAAGCCTGCCTACCTGGGCTGTCTGGGTTCGCGCCGCAAGACGGCCTTTGTGCGTGCCCGCCTGGAGCAGGAAGGCTTTACGCAGGACCAGATCGACGAGCTGCACCTGCCGATCGGCGTTGCCATCGAGGCCGAGGACCCCGAGGAGATCGCCATCTCCATCGCCGCCGAGATGATTCACCTGCGCCGCACCAAACTCGTCCCCCGCAAGCGCTAATCGCATCCCCACCAATAAGTTGCGGTGAAATACGGATTGTTTAAGCCTGTTAGGCCGCCCAACAGTCCCTATTTCACCGCAATTGCTTTATGGGACCCATTTGTGCGGGGGAGTTGTGGAGTTGTGCAGGCAGACGAGGTTTTTCTGGAAATACGCTCCCGATGCGCGTATAGTATCGATTGTTTTGTCGGCTCCTGCTGCGTCGAGTCCAAACCGCAAAATGCCATGAGCGGCGCGGATGCAGCCAGGAGGCACGAGGACAACCCACTGTGGCCACGCCCCGTGCTTAAAACCCCAAGAAGGAGTGAACAATGGCAGAAGAGAAGTATGTGCCGCGTCTGAAGACCAAGTACAACAACGAGGTCAAGCAGCAGCTTCAGGACAAGTTCCAGTACGAGAACGTCATGATGATCCCCAAGTTCGAGAAGATCGTCGTGAACATGGGTGTCGGCGAGGCCGCTACCGATTCCAAGGCCATCGACGGTGCCGTGCGCGACCTGCGCGCCATCACCGGCCAGCAGCCGATGATCACCCGTGCCCGCAAGTCCATCGCTACCTTCCGCCTGCGCGCTGGTATGCCGATCGGCTGCAAGGTTACCCTGCGTGGCGACCGTATGTGGGAGTTCTTCGATCGTCTGACCTCCGTCGCGATCCCCCGTATCCGCGACTTCCGCGGCATTTCCGCCAAGAGCTTCGACGGCCGTGGTAACTTCTCCATGGGCGTCACCGAGCAGCTCATCTTCCCCGAGATCGACTTCGACTCCGTCGATCACCAGCGCGGTATGGACATCACTTTCGTGACCACCGCCAATACCGATGAGGAGGCCAAGGCCCTTCTGGACGCCTTCGGTTTCCCGTTCAAGAAATAGGTTCACCTGCCCTATAAGCGCCGTTCCCACAAGGGGGCGGCGCTTGGGGCGAACAATACTCTATGTGAGGAGGATATAAGTGGCTAAGACATCGATGATCGTCAAGTGCAATCGCAAGCAGAAGTTCTCTACTCGTGAGTACACGCGCTGCCAGCGCTGCGGCCGTCCGCACTCTGTGTACCGCAAGTTCGGCCTGTGCCGTGTCTGCTTCCGCGAGCTTGCACTCAAGGGCGAGCTTCCCGGCGTTAAGAAGGCCAGCTGGTAAGTCACTACCAGCGTTTCAAGCATCAGTTTGGAACAGGGAAAACGCGCTAAAAAGGCTTTGCCGTTAAGGGCGGCGAAGAACCAAGAGCACGTGTTCATCAAGAACGAAGGAGAATCTGTATGAACCTTACAGACCCGATCGCAGATATGCTTACGCGCATCCGTAACGCTAACTCTGTGAACAAGGCCACGGTCTCCATGCCGAGCAGCAAGAAGCTCGTCGAGATCGCTCGTGTTCTGCACGAGGAGGGCTACATCGAGGGCTACGATGTCGAGGACACCGTTCCCCAGAAGACTCTGCACATCACGCTTAAGTATGGTCCCAAGAAGGCTAAGGTCATCAACGGCATCCGCCGCATTTCCAAGCCGGGCCTGCGTAAGTACACCGGCGTTGCCGACATGCCCCGCGTCCGCGGTGGCCTTGGTACCGCCATTATTTCCACCAG
>CAVHBE010000209.1:0-361 GCA_963634045.1 Methanobrevibacter smithii | reverse complement strand
CGTCTGGTAATTCGCTCGGTAGGTAGAAGGAAAGGAGATCACCGTGTCTCGTATCGGTAATAAGCCTGTCCAGATTCCCGCCGGAGTCGAAGTGGCAGTCAACGGCAACAACGTTGTCGTCAAGGGCCCCAAGGGCCAGCTCGAGCTCGATGTCTTTGAGAAGCTCGCTATCAACGTCGAGGACAACGTCCTCACCGTTTCCCGTCCCGACGACGAGCGTGAGACCCGTGCCCGCCACGGCCTCACCCGCGCCCTCATCCACAACATGGTTGTTGGCGTTTCCGAGGGCTTCGAGAAGAAGCTCGAGCTCGCCGGCGTCGGTTACCGCGTGCAGCAGAAGGGCAAGAACCTCGAGTTCTCC
>CAVHBE010000208.1:0-11808 GCA_963634045.1 Methanobrevibacter smithii | reverse complement strand
ATCGCGGACTGGCCATCGCCGACGCCCACAACCCAGTAGCCTTCGCGCTCGAGATAGGCAGCGACGGCGTCACGGATTGCCTTCTCATCCTCGACCAGCAGAATCTTTTTTGCATCTGAAGCCATAACACGGCCCCCCTGTCTCAATTAGCTAAGAACAAGCCCATTTTAACGCACCTGAGCCCGCCGGATGCCGCTATGACGCGGCAGCTCGGCGGGCGGTACTCACAATTACAACGCGTTTATTCCCCTGTTGGCGCCTTTTTAACCCCTCTAAGCTTAAAGAGAGAATAGGCGTGCAGTGACCGTCTCTGGTATACCCTGGCTGTTGCGCACCGTGGCGTACGTAAGGAATGAGTCCGATTTTCCCGCCGTAGCTGGATAATCGCCATACTCCAAAGCGCGGTCGGGCGACAGCAGCGAGCCATAGGTCTTGGCAGAGGTGTCGATCAGGAAATGCGACGCCTGTACCTTAACAAGGTATTTATTCTTCTTGCCAGCCGCACATGCGAGCGGCTCGCGGGACAGGAAGAGGTACGGCCCTCCCTCATTACCGATATACGTGCCCATATTGCCCAGGCTGCCCACGCCACTATAGGCCGCCTCGATAGAAAACACGAAGGTATCGCCCATATATACGGCCTCGAAAGGCGAAACTGACGAAGGGAGGACCAGCTGGGCACGCTTGGTGTTGTTGCCGTCGGTCAGATCGATTGCCGTTATGCCGTAGTAGACGCCCTCGTCGTTGCGGACACGCGGCGAGATGGTCAAAATGCCGTCGCTCGCGCGCGGGGCCGATGCAAAGCGACCCGTCGATTTCCAAATTGTCTCGGCCTTGGATTCATCAAGCGAGCGACGATAGCAAAACGAATCACTACTCGTTTTATTGCCGCCTGCCGAAGGCATTTTATACCAGATGACTGATGACCCGAACGCCGTAAACAGGGGCGGATCATAGTCCTTGCCACCTCGATCGAGCTCAACCACGTCGCCAGAGAGCGAAGCGCCCGACAGATTTTGAGCGTAGAGCTTCCACGATGAATTGGCAAAGTTCATCTCAACCCACGCGAATACGCCGTCGCCGGCACGGACATCGTAGAATGCGTATCCCGTGCCCTCGATAGGATCCTCGATTAATGTGGTAAGCGAGCCATCGCCCAGGTTGAGCACACCGAGTGTGTTGGCGTGCAGTGCCGATGCGGGCGCCATCATCGCCGCGGCGTAATCGCCGTCGCAGTAGTACAGCAGCGTACCCAGAGGCAGCGTCCATGACGCCGCCGGCTCAAGATCGATGTCGACTGCCTCGTACTCATCCGTAATCGAGATGATTTTGGAATCATCCTTGATAACCTGCGGCTCGCCGGCGGCATCATCGCTGGTGCCCGTTTTTTTCGAGCATCCGGCAAGCACCGTGACAGCGCCCGCGGCAGCCCCACCGAGTACAAAGCCGCGACGCGATATTCCGTTCTTGATGTGATCGGCGATACCCATTAGGCGATCTCGGTGCGAGCGGCCTCGATAGCGCGTGTAAGCTGGTCGGCGCAGGAGGTCTTTTTCATACCGCAGGTATTACCGGCGAGAACCTCGATTACGCGATCGGCAGGAGCGCCCTCGACCAGCTTGGAGATAGCCTTGAGATTGCCGTCGCAGCCGCCGGTAAACTCAACGCCCATCACCTTGTTGCCGTCATCGGAAAGATCAAGGTGAATATTGCGAGCACACACGCCCTGAGGCTTGTAATCAAACGAAATCATGCGATCCCCTCTCAGAATGTTATTCGAGACGACTATTATCCCCGTCTTTCCCTAAATGCAACGAGGCGCTTTGCCGGCAACACACATTACCAGCAAAGCGCCCTAAAAAGCTAACGTTATGCCCGAACCTACTCGAAGCTCAGCTGCTCCAGACGATCAAAGACCGTGTCGATACGGGTGAGGAAGTCCCACGGATCAAAGATCTCGTCGAGCTTCTCCTGACTGACGGTGCAGCGCGGGTCGGCCTCGAGACGCTCCTTAAAGGTGGGGCCGGAGACACAATCCTGTACCTCGTGCCAGGTTGCCATAGCGTTCTCCTGCACAATGGCGTACGCGTCCTCGCGGGTGATGCCCGTGTCGACGAGGGCGAGCAGGACCTTGGAAGAGAAGATGAGGCCGCGGGTCTTATTGAGGTTGGCCATCATGCGGGCGGGATACAGCTGCAGGCCGTCGATAACGCGGATGAGGCACTGGAACATGTGGTCGAGGGCGATGAAGCTATCGGCCTGGGCGACGCGCTCGGCAGAGGAGTGCGAAATGTCACGCTCGTGCCACAGGGCGACGTTATCGAAGGCAACCTGGGCGTTGGACTTCACGACGCGCGACAGACCACAGACTTTCTCCATGGTGATGGGGTTGCGCTTGTGCGGCATGGCTGAGCTGCCCTTTTGGCCCTTACGGAACGGCTCCTCGGCCTCGAGCGTATCAGTCTTCTGCAGATTGCGGACCTCGGTAGCGATGCGCTCGCAGGTGGCTGCGGTGGTGGCGAGAACGCCGGCGAGATAGGCGTGATGGTCGCGGCTGATAACCTGCGTGGACAGCGGGTCGTGAACCAGGCCCAGGTGCTCGCAGACATACTCCTCGACGAACGGCTCGATGGAGCTGTACGTGCCGACAGCGCCCGAAATAGCACCGAAGGCAACATTCTTGCGGGCGTCCTCAAGACGATCCAGATCGCGCTTGAGTTCCCAGGCCCAAGAGCCAAACTTCATGCCGAAGGTCATCGGCTCGGCGTGGATGCCATGAGTGCGGCCGGCACAGAGCGTGTTGCGCTCCTCAAAGGCGCGACGCTTGCAAATCTCGCCGAGCTTCTTGACATCCTCGATGATCAGGTCGCAGGCCTGGGTGAGCTGGCAGCACAGGGCCGTGTCGCCCAGATCGGAGCTGGTCATGCCATAGTGAACCCAGCGGCTGGGCTTGGGGTCGCCCTCGGGAACATCGGCATCGATGTATTCCTTCATGTTGGTCAGGAAGGCAATGACGTCGTGGCGCGTGACTTCCTCGATCTCATCGACCTTCGCCTTCTCAAAGTTGGCATGGTCGCGGATCCACTGGGCCTCGTCTTTGGAAATACCGATCTTGCCGAGCTCCGCCTGGGCCTCGCAGGCCAGAACCTCGATCTCCTGCCAAATGGCGTACTTGTTCTCGAGGGAGAAGATGTGTCCCATCTCCGGGCGGGTATAGCGATCGATCATAGCGGCTCCTTTTTGGTTATTGGCACGTTGGTCGTAACCCAACCATTGTACCGTGCGCAGGTGCAAGTATGGGCAGCAGGCATTAACCTAACATTTTGGAATTGGAGCGGGCATGGGGACGTCTGCGTATTTGCTTCGCAAATACGCACCGGCTTCAGTGGCATACCGAGATCCGGGGAAGTGTGGGAGCAAAGCGGGCTGAATCTACCATTCCCGAAATCTTCCTTGCTCCATGGAGCGGGCAACGGGACGTCTGCGTATTTGCTTCGCAAATACGCACCGGCTGCGGTCGCCTATCGGCGACCTTGCCTGCTCGCTATAAACGCTTCGCGTTTATTTAACGCTCGCACCCTGTCGGGTTCGAGTCCCGGCACTTTATTGAAAAAGGCACGGTAACGAAACGTTGCCGTGCCTGAAATTCGAATGGAGCGGGCAACGGGACTCGAACCCGCGAGTGTCAGCTTGGGAAGCTGATGCCTTACCACTTGGCGATGCCCGCATATGTGGGGGATAGTATAACGCGGTTGTCTTGTTCGATACAAGGGTGTCGATGCTTGTTTTAGCTGTGGAGAATCGTTTGAAAACTGCGCCAATTGTGGAGATGAGGACCTTTGTCTTTCTTTTCTTACCATCTTCTACCTGCACTTTTATCTGATTGTTGTATTTGAGCTCGATTTGTCAGAAATCGGGCAAGCTTTTGGTCAGGCTCCGGTACTTACCCGCATGAACCTCGGGGGTAGCCTCATCCTACGCGCCGCAACCTCCCCATGCGGCGCACGAGGGATAAGGAGCAGCCATGTCCAACGCACCCACGCACTCTGTCCACAGCGCAATCGCAACAGGTCCGCTGCTCCTGCTCCTCTTCCTGCTTTTCGGCTGCCTGACACCGGGAGCCGCATTTGCCGTCGATGGCTACGATCAGCTCGGCTTCCGCACTATTAGCGATGATTGTGGGCCCTTCTTTATCGGCAAGTATGAAGCTCAAGACGCCTCGATTGCCTACTGCATGAACCAGGAGCGCCCCGGCCCCACCAAGCCGGGCGGCCCATGGCTCAACTTTGATCAAGGCTGGGTGTGGCTCGACGACGAGTTCGCGGCAATCGTTTGTCACGGATATCCTACCGCCACGTCGTTTGGCGGTTACCATCTTTCACCCGATCGCGCCCGCGCCGCAACCCAGCTTGCCGTATGGATGCTCAACGGCACTACCCATGTCGACGGTACCTATTCCTACACGACCGCTCAGGGCAAAACCAAGAGTGGGCACTTTACCGCTGACAATGAAGTCGTGGCGGCTGCGCGGTGGCTCCACGACAACGCAAAATCAGGAAGCATCAAAGCCGCTCCGCACCGCGCGCGGCGCTATCTAGGAGCCGTATCGGGCGGCAGCAAACGTCAAGACATGCTCTATGTACTGCCGGCGGTCTCTGTTTCCTTCCAAAAGCAGTCTGCAAACGCCGCCATTACCAGCGGAAACAATACTTATCAGTTTGACGGGGCAACATTCGATATTTTTGAGAGCGCCAGCGGCGCGCATGTCGGCACCATCCAGATGGACAGCAACGGTCGGGCGCAAGCAACACTTCTGCCCAACACGGCATACTACCTAGTTGAAACGAAGGCGCCGGCCGGCTATGTCCCCCGTCGTGATCGCATCGCCTTTACCACGGGGAATGACGGTGGACAGGTCGCCATTGATGAACAGCCCGGCACCATCAACCTGCGTATCGTAAAACTCGATGCCGCGACGAATGCCGGCCCCCAGGTGGGATCTTCACTCGCAGGAGCAGAGTTCACGTGTGTGTCACAATCAACCCCTGGATGGGCGCAAATCCTCACGACCGACGAAAGCGGTCGGGCCACCCTCGCCGATGTCCCCTTAGGAACCTTTACCATCTACGAATCAAAAGCCCCCGAGGGCTACCTGCCATCCAACGACAGCTGGACCTATACCGTTGGAGCCGACCAGCTCGGCGATTCAGGCGTGGTCGAGATCGAATCTCGCATTTCCGATATCCCCATTGCTTTTGACCTTGAGATTTCCAAATTCAAGGATTACGGCAATAGCGACCAATCCGGCCTGGAGCAGCCGGCGGGTGGTGTTGTCTTTGAGGTTGTCAGCAACAGCTCTCAGCAGGTTGTTGGCACACTGACCACAAACATCTATGGCTTTGCCTCCACCAAAGACCAGCCCGAAGCATGGTTCGGCACAGGTAAGCGACCCGCCGGTGTCCACGGAGCCGTCCCATACGACCGTGCCGGCTACACGGTTCGCGAGGTTCCGGAAACCGTCCCCGAGGGTTTTAAACGTGCAGGGGAATGGACCGTCGGGGCCAATCAGATTTCCAACGGCGCCGAGCTTCAATATATCGTGGACAACCACGCGCTGTCGACGCATCTCCAGATTGTAAAACGCGATGCCCAAACAGGCGCTTCTGTTCCACTAGCCGGATTCACCTTCCAACTCCTAGACAGCAATCACGAACCTGTCTCACAAATTTGCTGGTATCCAGCACATAACGTAATGGACACCTTTACGACTGACGCGACCGGGACCGTCACACTGCCCGAATCGCTCGTGCCGGGCACCTATTATGTACGCGAAACCTCGGCCAAAGAGCCCTATCTTGTCGGCGAGGAAATCGAGGTAAACATACCCGCCGACATGAACCTAACGCCCGTTGCAATCGCCTCGTATTATGACCACGCCGCGACCGGAAACATCAGGATCGTTAAAACCGATGCCGTAGACGGCAGCAGCCTCGCGGGCGCCGTCTTTGAGATCCGTGCCTCGGGTGATATCGTGCGCCCCGACGGTAGCATTGCCGCGCTCGACGGTGAGACTGTCGCTACCGTCACGACGGATGAAACTGGAGAAGCACGCGCGGACGACCTCCCGCTGGGATCTGGCACCGCACGCTACGAGGTTGTCGAGACTCAAGCGCCGGCAGGCTTCTTACTCGATCGGACATCCCATATTGTCGACCTTACTTATGCCGACCAGAAAACACCCGTTGTAGAAGCACGGCTTAACGTATCCGACGATTACACCAAGGTTGATATCTCCAAGGTCGATGCAAGCGGTGAGCAGGAAGTGGAAGGCGCACAGCTCACCTTATATGGTCCCGATAAAACCGAAATAGACTCCTGGACCTCATCCGACAAGCCGCACCGCGTCGAACATCTTGCACCCGGCACCTACTCGTTGCGCGAAATGATGTCTCCGCGGACCTATGACCTTGCCGAGGAGATAACGTATGAAATAAAAGATACGGGAGAAGTCCAATCCGTCGCGATGAAGGATGCGCCCATCGAAATCAAGGGGCAGGTCGACAAGCGTCAGGAACTTGTCCAACCTATCGAAAAGGGCCTGTTGGCTAACGGCGATGGTAAAAACTGTGCCACGACGCAAACCAATAGTGATGGGCTTTTCTCCTATACCATCGATGCTCGAAACGATTCCGCTACTTGGGTTGATGAGTTTACGATTACCGATGATCTTGAGTGCGCCAAAGACGGCACGGCGAGATTCATCTCAATCGAAACCCCCGTCGCCATCGGCGACCTCAACGGTCTGTGCAACGTGTGGTATCGCACGACGCCGTTGGACTCGACAGACGTCGATGAACCGGCGAACGCGACACTTGACGATGGGCACGAAAATCCTTGGCTTGAGTCCGACGAAGTAAAAGAGAGCCTTGGTGAGGACTGTCGCCTCGTCGATTACGACGGCTGGCGCCTCTGGAAGGCGGATGTCTCGACCACGGAATCCACCACACTCGAGGCGGAAGAGCTCGACCTTGCATCCAATACCGTCGTAACGGGCATTCGAATTGAATACGGTGCGGTAGCCGCCGACTTTACGACTCGAAGCGATGCGGATTCTTGGACCCGCGATGATCTCAAAGATGAGCACGACGACCTTGACGATGCCAAAGCAATCCTTGGCACAGACGCTCGGGGCGCAGTCGTGCACATGCAGGCAACGTCGGCTTATACGCCCCAAACCGCACTCACCAACAGCGCGCGCGTCGATCTTTGCCGCAACGGCGGCGGCGATAAACTTGAGTCACATGACGAGGACCGTGTCATTCAACGCTGTACCCTACCGCAGGACCTACCGGCAACAGGATCAGTTCCCATCGCCGCTTGCATCACCGCGCTCCTGACCTCGGGTGCCGCAGCCCTATGGTTCGCTCGCCTTAGGTCGATCCCAAAGAACCGCTAGCACGATGAAAAAGCGGGCGAGCCAGTCCCCCGGCTCGCCCGCTTTCAATCATTTAAATCGCCGTATCTACTCTGCAGACGAAGATCCACCATCAACGATTGCCTGCTCGGACTCAGGAATCCCATCGGCACCCGTGCTCTGTTCTTGCTCCACCTCTTCGCTGATTGCGGAGGCGGGGGTCGAGCCCTTCGCACCCACGATGTAGGCAGCCCCAAATCCTAACGCAATGGCAATCAAGGTCAAAATCACGTAGACAGGCCAATGGCGCTTAATATACGAAAACACGTTGACTCCTTAGAGCTCCGTCTACGAACGGCGGATAACCTCGGTCACGACCTCGGATACCGTAGCAATGTTCGTCGGGTTGACATTGTGGGGCAGGTCGTCCTCGGTACGAGCGCAAGCCAGACGCGTGCCGTCCACGCCGGCGATGGTGAGGGCTCGGCGGCTCGCCTCGAGCGCGGCATAGGCATCGGTCTTGGCATAGGGCATCTCGAGCGCGCCACAATCGACATGGAACGACTTGCAGACCTTGCTGACCAGGTTCATGATGCGGCGATCGCCCTTGAGCAGTTGTTGTTCGCCCTCGACCGTCACAACCGAAAGCCTACCGGCACCGACGGATTCAAGATTGATAAAGAATACGCCGCGGAGCTTATCGCGATGCGAAGCCAAGAAGGCCTTCATGCCGGCGCCATCACAATCCGAGGCGCCCGTTGCCACAAACCAGATATCGTGACCGAGCAGCTCATCATCGCCCATAGAGGCGACAGCCGAGAGCATATCTTCGGAAGAAGCGCCATCGGAAGACGTAGCGCCACCCTTCCAGCCATCGTTATCGTCCTCGAAGTTATCCCACGAACCGATACCGCGACCGGACTTCTTGGCATCGTAATCGTCTTCGACGCCCAGCCAGTCACTCATGCTGTCCTGCTCGTTTTTCTTTTTACGGCCGAACAGACCACCCAGGCCGCGCTTACGAGACTTGGGTGCCGCCGGGGCGGGAGCCGAAATGGTCTCGATCGGCTGCGCGCCCGACGCACCGGGCATAGGAGGCGCAACGGGTGCCGATGTGGGTTCGGGACCCTGGGCAGTAGCAAAGGGATCGTTGACCTGTGCGGAGGGGTCGGGAAGGTCGAACAGCGACGTGCGAGACGCAACGTTTGCCTGCTTCATGGACGGCAGCGACGGATCGGGGACCGAAGCCAGCGGAGACGAGGAAGGTGCAGGCGACGGTGCCGACGCCGGATCGGGAACATTCATCTGCGGACGCGGCGATGCCTGGGAGGAAATCTGGGCCATAAGGGAATCGACCGTTTCGTCCTGAGTGGGAGCGACATTGGCAACCGTGGCACCGGAACCACTCGGGGTCGGCATGGTGAAAATCTGCGTGGAGTAAGGCCTCGACTCATCCGTCTCGGGAGTCTCGGAAACCGCAGGCACTTCCTCCTGCTCGACCTCGGTCGAATCACCTTGATCGGCTGCCGCGTATTGCTCTTCGTCAGAGTTGACCTCAACGGACTCGTCCTCGGCGACATCTTGGATTTCGGCAGCATCAATAGGCTCGTCATCGTCTGCCGCGCCGCCCTGCTCATCGGAAACAGGAAGGGGCTCGGCAATCGCGGTGCCCTGCTTTTCAAACGTTATCGTGGAATCGAACTGCGCGGCATCAAACGACATGGTGCTATCGACGTGCTCCTGAGCCTCGAAAGACGTCGTCGCCTCAACAACATCCGCGGACGCCGGTTGCTGGGACTCAAAGGACGTTGTAGCTTCGGCGGCGTCGACGGGCGCGGACTGCATAGCCTCGTTCTGCTCGAACTCTTGCGCCGCGTGCTCACGTGCCGCCTCGGCTGCCTGCTGCTGAGCGATAGCCTCCTGCTCGGCAGCCTCGCGTGCGGCAGCGCGCTTCTCCTCGAAATCGTCGACAAATTTCTTGCCCTTTGCAAGCGCACCCTTAAAGAAGTTGGAAGCGCTGGCGCCAATCGACGAGAACGCGGATGCAATGTCGGCATGGGGCGTTGCCGCGGGAATCTCGGCCGAGAAATCAGTATCGCTCTCGTAAGACACGCGCCTCGGCTGTTCAACGTAATCGTCGTCAGATTCGTCCGCAACGTCTTGCGCCGGCGCGGCGGGAGCCAAAATGTCCAGTCCTGCCGCGGGATCGATCGCGGACACCGCCTCGGGCTCGGCAACGGCAACGGCAACCGCGGCAGACTCATCATCCGCAGCGACAACGGGCGCAGGCGCAGCCACGACGGGGGCAGGCTCGGGCTCAAACGTCGGCTCCTCGCCCTCCTCGTAATCGAGCGTGCAGGACTCGGGAAGCATTCCGAGCGCACGGATGGCATCCGAACCAAAGCGGATGTTGCCGGCGGCGTTGCGATAGAGCTTGGGCTCGGGCTCGGCAGCGGGAACCTCGTCATTGAACTCTTCGGCCTGGACAGCCTGATTCTGATCCTCGGGCACGATGGCGCCAATCAGTGTCTCGTCAGCAGACGCACCCTCAAAGCCCTCGATCTGCTCGTCGAAAGCCTCACCCTGTTCGGGCTCGGTCTGAGCGTCGGGAGCAATCGGCTGACCGAATTCGTCCTCGGCGTAGGTAGGCTCTTCATACTCGATGGTGTTGCCGTAGTCGTTTTGCTGCTGGGCTGCGGCATATTCCGCCGCTGCGCGCGCCATTTCCTCGGCACGACGCTTCTGCTCCCCAAAATAGGTATCGAACGGAACATCGTCGGGAAACTCGTTTTCGCCCTGGAAGGGAGCAACGTTGTCCATAACGCCGAGCATAGCGGCGACAGAAGACTTGTTGCACACCGCGCCGGACGTATAGGGAAGAATGTGGCGGTTAGAGATGATGTTTGCCGCGTTGGCGAGCGCAACGAGGGAAGCGAGGATCGCGACAATCCACAGCAGAACCTTGAGCGCGCCGGGGAGCGGCAGGATGCGCAGGATGGCAACGGCAGCAGGGGCAACCGTGGCAACGGGCAACAGCTTGGCGATGAGCGCACGATACGAAGCATAGGGCTCGCGGGCGAGCAGCTCAGCACGGGGAGAGTCGTAGTGTGCGACAACGACCACCGGGCGGTTGCGCGGAGACGCGAGCGGGCCCGAGGCCTTGTGGTAGGCGATGACATTTTGGCTCACGCCCGTCTTGCCCAGGCGCGAAACCACGGGGTGGCCCGTGCGTTCGAGCACGTAAAGAACGGCGCCGACAATAGCCAGCAAGGTGCCGACCAAGCCGATACCGCCGCCGATGCCCATCAGCAGGGCGCCGGCAAACGCAAGAATACCGGTAACGGCAAATGCCAACCTACTGGGCGCCGGGGCATTGAACTCCTGAACCTCGGGATCAAAGCCGTGGTTGCGGAAGATCTGAGCGATATCCTCGGCAGCCAAGCGCTCTTCTTCGCTGCATGCCGGCGTAATGCCGGTGTTCTGCAGCAGGTGGTTAATATAGTTCTGGGTGTTCGCCATGTGCGCTCCACATCCATAATCCGACAAATAGGCCCAATGCATGCACATTAGAACCGTATATAGTCGAAAGTATACCCCGAGCGAGCGCAAACGACCGAATTCGGGCCATCTTAACGCCCCGAGCGGACAAGGATATAGCCTAATCTCCATATCGGACTAAAATCATGGCAGCAAACCACCTTCTCATGCGAGGACTCTATGACGGCAAGCGACGCGACCGCGACAATTAAAAAGGGGAATTCGGAGCCCAGTTTCGATAAAACGGCTCAGCGCATCCTCAATCTTTTCTTTGTGCTCAATAGTTCCCCCGAACCGCTGACGACCGAGCAGATCGTCTTGGATTCTGACCTGGGATATGGCTCGGGCAACATCGACTCGGATAAGCGCAAGTTTCGACGCGATCGTGACAAACTGCTTGAACGCGGCATCTTAATCAAGGAGGTTCGCCCCACCGGCGCGCAGGAGACCGAGGAAAGCTCGTGGACAATCGACCGCGAGCACACGTTTGCGGCAGGCGGCCTCATTACCGCAGACGACGCCGATATCCTGCTCAACGCCATCGACCAGACACTAGCGGCCGGCTCATCCACTTTTGCCGCACCGCTTGCCGATATTCGCTCCAAGATTGCCTATCTCACCGGCAGGACGACGGTAGACGAGGCGCCGATCAGCCGCTCTCCCACCGTCGATGCGGTTTGGAGCGCCTTTGCCGAGCGTTGTGCGCTGCGATTTTTATATCAGAACGGACGCGGTGAGCAGAAAGAACGTACCGTCTGCGTCTACGGCATGTTCGAGCGCGAGGGCGTGGCGTACTTCTGCGGCCTCGACAACGTCACCGACGACATCAGGACATTCCGCTGCGACCGTATCGTACG
>CAVHBE010000207.1:0-3478 GCA_963634045.1 Methanobrevibacter smithii | reverse complement strand
GAGAACGACCCGGCGCAGCTCGAGGTCGGCAGCCATCCGATTCTGGGCGACAAGGTCTTTGCGAACGTCATGGCTCCCACGACGCGTCCCGAGGCAGAGGCTCACTACGAGACGCATCAGCGCTATCACGACCTGCAGATCGACGTCGAGGGTCGCGAGGCCTTTAAGGTCGCCACGGGCAGCTTGACGCTGGTCCAGGAGTTTGACGAGAAGGACGACTACGATCTGGTCGATTCCGACGCCTCGATTGCCGGCGATCTTGCTGACGATAAGTTTGCACTGTTCGTTGCCGGCGAGCCTCATATGCCCACGCTCGAGTTCCCGGGCGATGGCGCACAGCCGGTCAAGAAGATCTGCTTTAAGCTGCTTGCAGACGCTTACTGGGAGGAGTAGCGCACTGCTCGTCTGAGCTGCTCGTCTGATGGCGCGATTTCCCTATGGAAATCGCGCTAGGACCCCGCCAAACGTGTTTTCCCTAGGGGAATCACGTTTGGCGGGGTTTTCTAGTTTTGAATAGGGGAGCTGTCGACGTGGCGATGCTTGGATTGGCGCGCACTCAAAATCGGCAACAAAAAAGCCGCCCGAAGGCGGCTATCTTGTGCAATGGAGCCAGCGACCGGGCTCGAACCGGTGACCCCCGCTTTACGAGAGCGGTGCTCTACCAACTGAGCTACGCTGGCGGCCATGTGGTGACGCAACTGAGGCGTCAACGGCTGTCTATGATACGGGACATCGCAAATCCGCGCAAGTGTTCTGACGGCTTTTCTCACTTTAAATGCACTAATATTGGAGACGTGATGTCTTGCTCTTACGGGTCTCAAGTAGAATGGGGCAGCGATGGCTCAACCCAAGATTCTTCTCACACGCATCGATGATCGGTTTATTTACGGGCAAGATGTTGCGCTGTGGAACGAGGCCGTGGGTTCCAACCTTGTCCTAATCGTCAACGATGAGATTGCGGCTGATTCGCGCAAGTGGGCCCCTATGAGGGTGGCGACACCCGAGGGTGTCTGGATGCGGTTTTTCTCAGTGCAAAGGACTGTCGACATCATTCATACCGCAACGCCGCGTCAATGGATTCTCATCATGGTGGCGTCGCCCACGGATGCACTCGCGCTGGTTAAGGGTGGTGTGCCGATCACCAAGATCAGCATTGGCCATATGCAGGCGGGGGAGGGCAAGCACCCCATAACGCCCGCGGTTGCCGTGAGCGACGCAGACGTTGCTGCCCTCAAAGAACTGCAGGCGCTCGGCATAGAGCTAGAAATCCGCTATCTCCCCAGCTCCAATCCCGACCCCATCCAACTAGTCATTGGGGACGTTCTTAAATGACTAGTCAAACGGGACACCCTTGGCACTTGGGGACGTTCCTTATGTGCCGGCCTTTTAGGAACGTCCCCAAGTGTCGGCAGATTAGGGACAGTCCTTCTCGCCAAACGTTAAAGACTGTCCCCAATGACTAGTCATTTAAGAACGTCCCCAATGACTAGGTAGAAAAACGCCCGTCGGCGGTGGTGCCGGCGGGCGCTGCTGTGCGATATGTTGCGTTGTGGGCTTAGTGCCTCATAAAGTGGTATTCGATCACATTGCTGTAGGGGTGACCCGGGCCCACAATGCCCTGCGGGAACAGCGGCTGGTGAGGCGTGTCGGGGTACATCTCTGCTTCGAGGGCAAAGCCAGCGCCCCAGCCATAGTTGGCATCGTCCTTGGCGTGCTCGTCGCCCAGCCAGTTGCCGGTGTAGAGCTGAACGCCCGGTGCGGTGGTGTAGTAGTCCAGCTCGCGACCGGTCCACATCTCCTCGACGTGCATCGCGCGGCGCAGATTACGGCCGTACTGATAGCCATCGATGCACAGGCAGTGGTCGTAGCCGCGTGCCTGCTTAATCTGGGGATCGTCGGCCTCCATGCCAGGCGCGACGGGGCGCAGCTCACGGAAGTCAAACGGCGTGCCCTCGACCGGAGCGATCTCGCCGGTGGGAATGTTCTGGTCATCAATGGGCAGGTAGTGGGCAGCGTTGGCAACAAAGAAGTGCTCGCAGTCCATGCCGGCGTTATGGCCGGCAAGGTTAAAGTACGTGTGGTTGGTCATGGACACGTAGGTGGCGCAGTCGCTCTCGCAGCCATATTCGATACGGAAGCAGCCAGTACGCGTCACGGTAAACACGGCTGT
Source organism: Methanobrevibacter smithii (assembly GCA_963634045.1). Lineage (GTDB taxonomy): Bacteria > Actinomycetota > Coriobacteriia > Coriobacteriales > Coriobacteriaceae > Collinsella. The sequence goes on along the minus strand of CAVHBE010000207.1, from coordinate 1,308 downwards.
AAAGGTGCGGTTGCCGGGAAGGCCCAGCTCGCCATCCTCAAGCGAGGTGGTCATGCGCACGGCATTGTGGACCTCGTCGAGCTCAACGTCCCACACGCGCTTGTGCAGGCCGTGCTCAAGATCGCTGTGTAGGTTGTTGGCGCCTTCGTTGGCCGGCATATGCCAGTCCGTGCCTGCGATGGTGATCGTGGCGCCTGCAGTGCGGTTGGCCACAGGTCCGATGGTCGCGCCAAAGCAGGCGGGGTTGTCAAAGTAATCCTCGAGCTTATCGAAGCCCAGCACCACATCGCGCACGTTGCCGGGAATGTCGGGCACATCGATACCAAGCACGGTGGCGCCATAGTCCATAATGCGAACGCAGATCTCGGGCCCGTTGAGGGTGTAACGATGAACGGGGGTACCGCACGGCGCGGTGCCGAAAAGCTCGGAAGTGATCATTTGGTTCCTAACATCGAGGTATTTCCGACAAACTGTAGCGCGAACAGGCGAGATTATCACTACACCCCACTAAAGCAGGGGGTATTTTTCTCAAAAAAGTGATGATTGGAGCTATATGGGCGTTCATTTTGACGCGCACAGGTCTGTTACAATTTGTTCGTTACTGTTTGAATGATATGCACGCATAGAACGGCGAGGATTCATCGTGATTAAGGCAGAGCGACAGGATAGGGTTCGCCAGCTGCTCGATGAGCAGGGCACGGTTTCGGTTAAGGAGATTTCGGATGCGTTAGGTGTCTCGGACATGACGATCCGTCGCGACCTTGAGGAACTTGCGAGTCTGGGTGAGATTGAGCGCGTGCACGGCGGAGCCCGCAGTGCACAGGGCCGTCCCCACGCTATGCTGCGCCATGAGTACTCACACAGCGAAAAGCGCACCAAGCATGCCGAGGAAAAGCTACAGATTGCGCGCCGTGCTGTGGAGCTTATCGAGGAAGGCTCGACCATCTTTTTGGGCACGGGCACCACGGTTGAGCAGATGGCCTCGATGCTGCCGGCGTGCCGCCTGCGCATCGTGACAAACTCGCTTTCGGTGTTTAACCTGCTCGAGGCGCGCGAAGACTGCGACCTGTGCCTCGTGGGCGGTATGTACCGTCGCCGCACCGCCGCTTTTGTGGGACCAACAGCCGAGGATACCCTGCGCGCACTAGGGATTGACGCGGCGTTTATCGGCGCCAACGGCATTCTGGACGGCGACGTGTCCACGTCCAACATGGACGAGGGCCGCATCCAGCAGCTCGCCTTTAGCAAGGCGGATTCGCGCTATCTGATCGCCGACTCCAGCAAGATCGGCAAGCGCGACTTCTACAC
>CAVHBE010000206.1:6518-9532 GCA_963634045.1 Methanobrevibacter smithii | reverse complement strand
AGGAAACTCCTCCAACCAAGCAGCTTTAGGCTGCAACTACAAACAAACAGTTGAACATAATACGCCATCGACGCGGGCAGGTGAAGTCCGTGAGACCAACTTCTTCGGTGTAGTCGAGGGCAAATCCATATCTTAGACAAGAATTCGGGATTTGCAAGCACATACACGCACCCCACATGAGCTGCGCGGTATACTCATGACATGGAAAGACGCGAACATACATACGGTTATGAGGATGCCATGGGCGTCACGCCGCCTCCCTGGACGGGTCCGGCGGTGGGCCTGATGGACCTTGATGCGTTTTTTGCGAGCGTGGAAATGCTCGATCATCCCGAATGGCGCGGAAAGCCGCTCATCGTGGGCGGAGACGCCGATTCGCGCGGCGTCGTGTCCACGTGTTCGTATGAGGCACGTCGCTTTGGCGTGCACTCTGCCATGGCCTCGGCCGAGGCGCGGCGCTTGTGCCCGCAAGCCATTTGGACGCATGGGCATTTTGATCGCTATCGTGAGGTCAGCGCGCAGGTCATGGCGATTCTCGCCGACGAGACCCCGCGCGTTGAGCGCGTATCCATCGACGAAGCCTTTATCGATATCACACCGGGTCGCTTTGCGCCCGAAGACCCGCTGCTGGTTGCGCGGCGTATAAGCGACCGCGTGGCAGGGCTGGGAGTGACCTGCTCCATTGGCGTGGGCTGCAACAAGACGGTCGCAAAGATCGCAAGCGAGCGGGATAAGCCGTTTGGGCTGACCATCGTGCGCCCCGGAACCGAGCAGCGCTTTTTGGCCGCGCTGCCGGTATCTGCCATGAGCGGCATCGGGCGCTCGGCCGAGGAGCGACTGCGCCGCATGCGCATCTACACCCTCGGCGAGCTATCACGTGCACCGGAATCCACCTTGTCCTCTATTTTTGGCGTCAACGGCGAACGCATGCGCCGGCGTGCGCTGGGACTCGAAATCTCTGAAGTCACGAGTCTCGATGAAGAGCGCGAGGTCAAGTCGGTCAGCAATGAACGCACCTTTGCGAAAGATTTGACTGAGCGCGGGGATATTGAGGCGGCGATTGCGCTGTTGGGAGAGTCAGTGGGACGCCGTCTGCGCCGTCAGGGGCTGACGGGTGCCACGGTAACGCTCAAGCTTAAGTATTCGTATGGCAGCGGGCGTACGGCACAGCGCCGGCTGCCTCATCCGACCGACGATGAGAACATCTTCGTGGCGGTTGCACTCGAACTGCTCGACAACATCTGGCAGGAAGGCATGCATGTTCGCTTAGCTGGCATCGGCATGAGCGACTTCGACCACCAAGGCGGCATCCAGACCGACCTGTTCTGCGAGATCGATGACCGCGGAGCCCAATCCAGCGACCGCCGCGACCTCTCCGTCGCCATCGACGCCGTCCGAGACAAATTCGGCGACACCGCCCTTTCCTTCGGCCGCCAATCCCGCTTCAACGATTAACCGCCTTTGGGCAAAAAGAAAGCCGGGCAGGTGCGGAAAACCGCAACTGCCCGGCGATATGCGTGAGGGTAGCTAACCCCGTCTCAAATGAGCTACTAGAGGAGGTTGAGGGGGAGCTGGGGGGCGTCTCCCCAGAGTTTCTCGAGGCGGTAGAAGTCGCGGGCTTCGGGAGTGAAGACGTGGACGACAACCGAACCATAGTCCATGAGCATCCAGGTCTTCTGCTCGCGACCCTCGATGGAGAACGGGTGCTCGCCGCAAGCCTCGGCGACCTTCTCCTCGATCTCGTCGACGATAGAATCGACCTGGCGGTTGTTGGTACCGGTGGCAAGCACAAAGTAGTCGCATACGTCGGAAAGCTCGGTCAGGTCGAGCACCTGAACGTCCTCGCCCTTCTTGTCGTAGGCGGCCTGCGCGGCGGCGCGGGCGACATCCTCGGCGGCGACACCGTTCGCAGACAGCGAGGCGGCAGTGCGGTCGGACGTGGCGACGAAGCTCTTGTGCTCCACACCTTCAAGAATCTGCTCGTCGGTCATGGTCTCGTCGGCCATGGAATACCTCTTTCTAGACAGCCCGAGCTAGCGCAGCTGGGCGTAATGGTTGTAAATCGAAATAGCCGTGGGATAAAGATAGCGCCCGGACTGAATCACATAGACCAAACCCTGCGCAAAACAGGAGAAGAACAACTCGTCGAGCGTCGACTCCCCCACCATCTTGCGCAGCGCATGTGCATAGTCGCCGTGGCGGTTGGGCTCGATGGCATCGGCCACAAAGACCACCATATCGAGCGGCGTCATATCGCAGGCACCCACGGTGTGACGGTCGACAGCCTGAAAGACCGCCGGCGACAGCTCGGGAAAAAGCTGCGGAAGCTCATAGGCGGCAACAGGGCCATGCAAAAGCGGCGTCGCGGCAGAAGGAGAGCCGGCAATCTTAATGCCGTAATGCAGAGCGCGCGTGACCAGCTCGTCATCGGAAAGCACCTTGTCCCAGTCGTGGATCAAGCCGGCGGCAGCGGCATCAAAGCGGTCGACGCCGTAGACCTCGGCCAGATGAAGTGCGGTCTCGGCAACGCCCAGCGAATGCACATAGCGCTTGCGCTTATCCTTCATGCGAACATCGAGCAGCTCTTGAATGCGCTTGAGCAGCGCGCGCTCATCGCCCTCAAACTGATCCTCTACCGACAACGTAGACCCCCATCACTCAAAATCTTCTTGGCCCAAATCGGCATATAGCCTGCGTTTGCGAATGTAGCCGAGCACGGACTCGCTCGTAAGATAGCGCACGCTCATGCCGCGGGCAACTCGCTTACGGATGTTCGTCGAGCTGATCGCCAACGCCGGAATCTGAATATAGCGCACGTCGAACGGCAGCCCCGACTCTTTGATTCGGGCACGCGCCGTATCGATATCAAAGCCCGGTCGTGTCGCCGCAATAAAGGTAGCAAGCTCAGCGATTCGTTCGGCATCATGCCAGGTCACAATATCGATAATCGCGTCGGCGCCCGTAATAAAGTAGAGCTTTACCTGCGGCGGGTAAAAGTCGCGAAGGGCATGAAG
>CAVHBE010000206.1:0-6508 GCA_963634045.1 Methanobrevibacter smithii | reverse complement strand
TCGGCCGTATAGGTTACGCCCGGGCGGTCGATCTCGAACCGGCTCGCCAAAAAGGCCGGGTTCGCGGCGGTGGCGAGGACCGTCATGGCATAACGGTCCTCGGCAGGCGTCACCGTCTTGTCAAGCTTAAAGGCAGGAGAGCCCACCGGCATAAAGAGCACAGCGTCCAAGTCGAGCGACTCGCGCGCCTGCTCGGCAGTCACCAAGTGCCCGTAATGAATCGGGTCGAATGTGCCGCCCATAATGCCGAGCCTAAACTCCCGCCCGTCCTCTAGAGGAAGCTCGGGCAGACCGATTCCACCGCGCAGCGACATGGCTTACTCGCCCTCCGAGGTCTCGGCATCGCCCGCGGCATCCGCCGTATCGACAACCTCGACGCCCTCATCCGCAGCATCGGCCACGTCAATGGCTTCAACGGCAACGTCCTCGTCAGCATCCTCGAGCTCCTCGTACTCCGAGAAGTCCTCAGCGCCCTCAAAGTCAAAGGCGCGCTGGCAAATGCGGACCTCGTCGCCCGCACGGCAACCGGCCTTCTCGAGCGCGTCGTCAACACCCATACGCGCAAACTTATGCTGCAGGTAAATGACGGCTTCCTCATTTTCCCAGTCGGTCTGGATGACCATGCGCTCGATGGCACGACCGACCACGCGGAAGGCACCGGGCTCTTCCTGGACAATGCGGAAACGCTTCTCACGCTGCAGGCGGCGGCGCTCCCACTCATCGTCGCGCAGAACGACCGGCTCATCCGAGACAGCCAACTCGGCGCGCAGCTTAGCCACCTGCTCGCCCACGGCAAGCATCAGAGTGTTGAGGCCGGCGCCCGTCACGGCAGACACAGCAAAGAACATATGCCCATCGTCGAGCGCTGCGCGCTTAAGGTCGGCAATCTTGTCGGCCGTGGCCGGCGCGTCGCACTTGTTGGCAACGACGATCTGCGGACGCTCCGAGAGCTCGGCGCCATACTGCTCGAGCTCGCGGTTGATGATGTGGTAATCCTCGACCGGATCGCGATCCTCAAAACCACCCGTCATGTCGACGACATGCATGATCAGAGCCGTACGCTCAATGTGGCGCAGGAACTGGTGACCCAGGCCCTTGCCCTCGCTCGCGCCCTCGATGAGACCGGGAACGTCGGCAACGACGTAAGAATATTCGCCGGCACGCACCATGCCGAGGTTCGGTACGAGCGTGGTAAACGGGTAGTCGGCAATCTTGGGACGGGCGGCACTCATGCGCGCGATGAGCGATGACTTACCCACCGAGGGGAAGCCCACGAGCGCGGCATCGGCCATAAGCTTCATCTCGAGCTCGATCCAGTGTTCCTCGGCCGGCTCGCCCAGCTGAGCGAACGCAGGCGCGCGGCGCACCGACGTCACAAAGTGCGTGTTGCCCAGGCCGCCGGCACCGCCGGGCGCCACGACAACGCGCTCGCCATCGTGAACGAGGTCGGCAATATCGAACATCGGAGTCTGCGTCTCGGGGTCGAGCTCGCGCACCACGGTACCCATAGGGACCTTGAGAATCAGGTCCTCGCCGCTCTTACCGTTACGACGGGCACCCTGCCCGTGTGTGCCGCGCTCGGCGCGGAAGTGATGCTTAAAGCGGTAATCGATCAGCGAAGACAGCTGAGCATCGGCCTGGATGACGACATTGCCGCCACGACCGCCGTCGCCGCCATCGGGGCCGCCCTTGGGAACAAATGCCTCGCGCCTAAACGACATGCATCCGGCTCCGCCGTCGCCGCCGCACACGTTAATGCGGCTGATATCGGTGAACTGTGACAACAGAATCGCCTCCTACAAAAAAGAGGGAGACCCTTGAATCCTAAAACTCAAGTGCCTCCCACATATGTGCTCTATGAAGGGTGAATTACGCGTTCGCGAGCGGGCGTACGCTGACCCTGTGCTTGATACCCTTGTGGAACTCAACGGTACCGTCGACCAGCGCGAACAGCGTGTCGTCCTTACCACGGCCAACGTTCTCACCCGGGTGGATGTGCGTGCCGTGCGGACGAGAATCGTGCCCGTGGTTACCGTCTGGCCGGCATAGCGCTTCGTGCCAAGGCGCTGACCGCGGGAGTCACGGCCATTACGGGAGGAACCGAGTCCTTTTTTGTGTGCCATTGTGTATACCTACTCTTTCGTTACGAGTGTAATCTACTCGGCGACGGGAGCCTCGGCAACAGCCTCAGCCTCTGCCTTGACAGCCTTCTTGGCGCGGGACGTAGCCTGAACCTTCACGATCTTCAGCTTGGTGAGCTGCTGACGGTGACCCTTCAGACGACGATAGCGCTTGCGCTTGTGGAACTTGAAGACCAGCTGCTTCTCGCCCTTGAACTGCTCAACGATCTGAGCGGTAACCTTGGCCTTGGCCAGCTTGTCGGGATCGGTGACGATCTTCTTACCATCGTTGAGGAAGATAACCGGCAGGGTGACCTTGTCGCCCTCATTGCCCTCGATCTTCTCGACGGTGATGACATCGTCGGTGGCGACCTTGTACTGCTTGCCGCCCGTGTTAACGATTGCGTACATGTTTACTTGCCCTTCATGCATCAGTTAGTGCAACAGCCGAATATAGTAGCAGGCGAAAATACCCCCGTCAACGAGTATGTGGAGCAAATCCACAAGTTCGCACAGGTATGGGGCTGACGAGTCGGCCCTCGTCGTCCTCGCATGCTTGATTCTGACGCTCGACATCGTAGGAGCAGATGGTCACGAGGTCTTGCATACCGGTGGAAACAATAGGTGCATCCACGCCCGGGGTCAAGCCCTGCAACAAAACATCAGCAGCGGAAAGCAAAATTTCCGGACGCATGGAGCCCTCGTTGTCGGCATGGGTGTCGAGCATGAGCACCAAATGGTCCGGGCGCTCCCCCGCCGTGAGCTCATAGCCCACGAGCGTGTGATCCAAATCCAAGCGCTTGCTCTTTTTTCCGCGCGCGTAGTCGATGCCATGGTCCGCGCGCAGCGTGTCGAGCGCACGACGCACCTCGTCGGCGCTTACGGGCGCCTCGGGATCCAAGTGCAGGTCGATGCGATACGACAGGCGCGTGAGCTGCGCCGTCAACGCCGGCGTGCGCACGTCGATGTACGCCGCCTCGATGGGCGCCAGATCGGCCGGAGACGCCGCAGCCAGGCGCCCAAACGCCTCGTCGAGCGCCACGAACTCGGTCATAAACAGGTCATACCACTCGCAGGTCGACGACGTACCCACCGGTAGCGCCGAAGAGAAGCCCACGCGCATGTGCGGAGAGAAGCCCTGCGTGACGGCATAGGGAAGCCCCGCACGGCGCACGATGCGCTCAATGGTATGGATTACTTCGAGATGGCCCAGGTACTTAAGGCGATCGCGCTTGCCATAGCGAACACGAAGTCTAAAGAGCGTGGGGTTGTCGGTCAGGCGCTCACTCATGCGCGATCACCCATCAATACATTCTTGGCGTGGAGCGTGGGGCAGATCCCGCAGCCGGTGCACGACGTGCGGGTGCAGTCGGGAGTCGTGACGCCCTCGAGCGAGCGACGGTACTCGCGCTCGAGGAAGCCGCGCGTGCAGCCGGGGCTCACGTGCTCCCACGGCAGGCGCCAGTCCAACTCGTAGGGCAGGTGTACGAGCTCGTTGAGGTCGATGCCGTTTTTGGCAGCAGCCTCCTTCCAGTTATCGAGCGAGAAATGCTCTACCCAGGCGTCAAAGCGAGAGCCCGCGCGCCAAGCATCGATGATGACGGGCGTCATGTCGCGACCGGCGCGGGACAGCGCAGCCTCGATGAGCGAGGTCTCGGCATCGTGGTAATGAACGCGGACGGCACGGTTGCGAACGCTCGTGATGAGCAGCTTCTGGCGACGCTTGACGTCGTCGTAGTCGAGCTGCGGGCACCACTGAAACGGCGTGGCGGCCTTGGGGATAAAGACCGAAACCGAGATGGACACCGAGATCGAGCCGCGACGAGCCTTGGGCACCACGGAACGACCGAGCTCCAGCACGTGATCGGCCAGGTTGGCGATGGCCACGATGTCCTCGTCGCGCTCGCCGGGAAGGCCCATCATAAAGTAGAGCTTCATGCGGTTCCAGCCGGCCTCGAAGGCCGCCTTGGCCGCACGGTCCAGGTCCTCCTCGGTCACGTTTTTGTTAATGATGTCGCGCATGCGCTGGCTGCCGGCCTCGGGCGCGAACGTCAGGCCGCCCTTCTTTTCGCCGGCAACCGACTCGGCCATATCCACGCCAAACGAATCCAGGCGCTGCGACGGAATAGACACGCGAATACCCGTATCCTCCAGGCGACGGTTGAGCCTGCCGAGCACGTCGCGAATGCAGGAGTGGTCGGTCGTGGAGAGCGAGGTCAGCGACACCTCGTCATAGCCAGTCTTTTCCAGACCCTGAATCACCGACGAGACGATCTGGTCGGCCGAGCGCTCGCGCACTGGGCGATACGTCATGCCGGCCTGACAAAAACGACAGCCGCGGGCGCAGCCGCGCAGGATCTCGATAGACAGGCGGTCGTGAACCAGCTGCGCATAGGGCACGCACGACTGCGACAGCGGATTCGTGGCGCCGAAATCCTCAACGACGCGCTTGTAGACCACGGTCGGCGCATCCTTGCCTTCACGCGACACGGTGTAGCCATGCGGCGAGCAGGGCTCGTCGTGACGAACCTCATAGAGCGACGGCACGTAGTTGCCGGCAATGGATGCAAGCTGCTCAACAATCTGCGCGCGCGGGACTCCTTCATCACGCAGGCGGCGATGCAGCTGGCAGGTCTCGAGCAGCGATTCCTCGCCCTCACCGATGAGGATGGCATCGAAGAAGGCCGCGTACGGCTCGGGGTTGTACACCGAGGGGCCGCCGGCGATGATGATGGGGTCGTCTTCGACTCGGTCGGCCGCCAACAGTGGAATGCCAGCGAGGTCGAGTGCCTCGAGGAAGTTCGTCACCGCCATCTCGTGCGGCACATGCAGACCGACGATATCAAACGAAGCGACCGGCGCTGCACCCTCGAGCGAGAGCAACGGAATGCCCGCCTCGCGCATAGCGTCACCCATATCGGGCCACGGCACATAGCCACGCTCGCAGGAGATGCCCTCAGCCTGGTTAAGGATGTTGTAGAGGATGGCAATGCCCTGGTTGGGCAGACCGACCTCGTACACATCCGGATAGATCAGGCAGCAACGGTAGTCGGCATCGGCCTTGGAAAGCGTGCCCCACTCGTGATCGATATAGCGGCTCGGTTTCTCGACCTTGGCGAGCAGCGGCTCGATTAAATGAAAACAGTCTTGGTATGCAACGCGCAACGGAAAACCCCTAAGCTGCGAGATCGGATGCGTCCTGGTAGGACGCCATAGGACGGGTAGCGCCCGCGACCGTGGTCACCAGATAGCGAACGCGGGAGAACGTGGCAGTGGCCACCTCGTTGGCACGGCTGTAGTCGACATCGCGCTCGTAGAGCGAAACGAGCGCACGGCCCATGCCATAGGTGCCCGCGGCAGCAGTGAGCGCCTTGACGGCAAACCCAATATGCGGCGTCTGCTTGACAAGTGCGCGGGTGACCGCTCGGATCACAAGACCGCCGGCAAGCACGCCCGCGACCTCGTAGCCGCGCTCAGGCTTAATGCCGCGTCCAAAGACGGCAGCGAGCTCAAAGAGCATGCCCACCTGCGCCAGCGCCATAACGGGATAATCGGCGCCCGGCAAAAACACCAGCGCACCGGTCGCCATATTGGTGAGCGCGCACGAGGTGATGATACGATTGGCCGCCGCGATGCGCATGAAGGCAAAGTTCGCCGCAAAAGCCGTTTCCTTGTCGGTGCGATCGAGAATCCAGCGGGCAAGCGTCTCGAGCAGATACGTCTTATCGGTTGCCGATACCACGCCGAGCATGGGCGTGGACTCCTCGATAAACGGCACCTCCACAGCAGACTCGGCAAGCACGCACACGGGCGCGCCGGCGATCACGAGCTCCTGCACGGCACTCTCCAAGCGGTCGGAACCACACGAGAGCACCAGCACCACATCGGTATCGGTCTTTGGAGCTATTCGCTCCTCCCCCAGACGCTCGACGCGCACAATGCCCGAGGTCGTCTGCGGCACAAAGGCGTCACGCACCGTCTCGGCCAGAAAGCGCGAGGCGGACGAATCCAGATAGACCGAGACGCGCACCGGCGTATCGGAATCCTTCTTAACGGACGCGCCCATCTTAAAAGCGCGGGTCAGCTTATCTACGGGAATTTTCATAGCAAACCCCTCCAGCGGTTACGCGGCGCCCGAACGATGCCGCCATATGGATTGTACGATACCCACCGTCAGCAGCTGAATCATCATCGAAGACGAACCGAAGCTAATAAACGGTAGCGGAATACCGGTAATCGGCATCATGCCGATGCACATGCCGATGTTTTCGAAGGTCTGGAACGCCCACATGCCGACGATACCTACGCACGACAGACGCAAAAACAGCGACTCACACTTAAAGGCGACGCGAATCGTCGAAAAGATCAGCAGCACGTAGAGGCACAGG
>CAVHBE010000205.1:3439-3970 GCA_963634045.1 Methanobrevibacter smithii | reverse complement strand
AGGTAGGTGGTGGCAACGTCGGCAGCAGGGGAGCCCTGGGTGGCGTGTGCCCAGTCGCACACATAGAGCTGGCCGTCGTCGCCGACGATGACGTTGGAGGGGTTGAAGTCGCCGTGGCAGACCTTGAACTCCTTGGTCATGCCGTCCAGACGCTCCTGAAGGTTGTAGCGCGTGGTGGCATTGAGCTGATCAAGGCTGTCGATCATGCGGGCGTACTTGTCGCGCTGACGGTTGAGCAGCGGGGAGGTGTAGCCGTGGATCTCGATCTGGAGGTCGACGAACATCTCGAGGTACTCACCAAAGCGCTGGGGCTCGGCAGTCATCTTCTCGGCAAGGGTGGTGCCCGGAACCTTCTCGGTCACGAGCGCCCAGCCGTTGGCGTTCTCGAGCTGGGAAACCTCGAGCGCCTTGGGGCTGCGGATGCCGCACTCATTGATGCGGGCAAGATTCAAAGCCTCGTTGAACACGTCGGAGACAGGCTTGGTCTCGTTAAAGACCTTGACGATCTTGTCGCCCAAGTCGTAAACGACC
>CAVHBE010000205.1:0-3429 GCA_963634045.1 Methanobrevibacter smithii | reverse complement strand
CGGGTAGCAGCATGGTTGCATCCTTTCAACGATGCGATAGAAGCGACGGCGGGGGTGTGTGAAACACCCGTGCACCCCCGCCGTTAAAAACCGTGCTAAAACTAGCAGACGGCGTAGTCCTGGGGCTCGCGGCCGTAGTAGGCGTCCAGGTAGAGCTCCTTGATCTCGCTCATGAGCGGGTAGCGCGGGTTGGCGCCGGTGCACTGGTCGTTGAATGCCTGCTCGGTCATCTCGTCGAGGGTGTCGAGGAAGTACTGCTCGTCGACACCGTAGTCGGCGATGGTCTTCTTGACGCCGATGAAGTCCTTGAGCTCCTCGAGCTTCGTGATGAAGTTCTCGAAGACCTCCTTGTCGTCCTTGCCCTCGATGCCGCAGTACTTGGCCATCTCGGCGTAGTTGTGCAGCGCGTTGGGGTAAGGATACTGAGAGAAGGTACCCATCTTGACGGGAGCCTCGGCGGCGTTGTAGCGCATGACGCGGGTCAGGATGACGGCGTTGGCGAGGCCGTGGGGCAGGTGATGGAAAGCGCCGAGCTTGTGAGCCATGGAGTGGTTGAGGCCCAGGAAGGCGTTGGCGAAGGCCATACCGGCCATGCAAGAGGCGTTGTGCATCTCCTCGCGGGCGTGCGGGTCCTTGGCGCCGTTCGTGAAGCTGGAGGGCAGGTTCTCAAAGACGAGCTTGGCAGCGCGCTCGGAGAGGCCCTTGGTGTAGTCGGAAGCCATGATGGAGACGTAGGACTCGATGGCGTGGGTCATGACGTCGATGCCGGAGGCAGCGGTCAGGCCGCGCGGGGCGGTCATGCAGTTGTCGGCGTCGACGATAGCCATGTTGGGGAGCAGCGCGTAGTCGGCGAGCGGCCACTTGATGCCGGTCTCCTTGTCGGTGATGATGGCGAACGGCGTGCACTCGGAGCCGGTACCCGAAGAGGTCGGGACGGCGACGAAGTAGGCCTTCTTGCCCATCTCGGGGAAGGTGAAGATACGCTTGCGGATGTCCATGAAGTCCATGGCCATGTCCTCAAACTTGCACTCGGGGTGCTCGTACATCATCCACATGATCTTGCCGGCGTCCATAGCGGAGCCACCGCCAACGGCGATGATGACGTCCGGCTCAAAGAGAGCCATCTGCTTGGCGCCGCGACGTGCGCACTGCAGCGACGGATCGGGCTCGACGTCGTAGAAGCAGTCGTGGGCGATGCCCATCTCGTCGAGCTTGGCCTCGATGGCGCGGGTGTTGCCATTCTTGAAGAGGAACTGGTCGGTGACGATGAAGGCACGCTTCTTGCCCATGACGTTGCCCAGCTCGTCGAGGGCGACGGGCGTGGAACCCTTCTTGAAGTAGACCTTCTCGGGAGCGCGGAACCACAGCATGTTCTCACGGCGCTCGGCCACAGTCTTAACGTTGATCAAGTGCTTCACCCCAACGTTCTCGGAGACGGAGTTGCCGCCCCAGGAGCCGCAGCCCAGGGTCAGAGACGGCTTCATGCCAAAGTTGTACAGGTCACCGATGCCGCCGTGCGAGGACGGGGTGTTGATGACGATACGGCAGGCCTTCATGACGTGCTCGAACAGGCTGATCTTCTCGGCCTGAGCGGGGTGCACGTACAGAGAGGCGGTGTGGCCCGGGCCACCGGCGAGCACCAGGTGCTCGGCCTTGTCGACGGCCTCCTGGAAGTCCTTGGCGTGGTACATGGCCAGGACCGGGGAGAGCTTCTCGTGGGAGAACTCTTCCTTGGCGGGGTCGGTGGAGGTGACCTCGGCGATCAGGATCTTGGTCTTGGCGGGAACCTCGATGCCGGCGAGCTCGGCGATCTTGGCAGCGGCCATGCCGGGGATGCGGTGATCGAGAGCGCCGTTCTTGAACATGGCGGCACGCAGGGCCTCCATCTCGGCACCCTGCTTGACGAAGTAGCAGCCGCGCTTCTGGAACTCGGCCTTAACCTGGTCATAGATGCTGTCGATGACAGTCACGGACTGCTCGGAAGCGCAGATCATGCCGTTGTCGAAGGTCTTGGAGTGGATGATGGAGTTGACGGCGAGCAGCACGTCGGCGGTGTCGTCGATGACGACCGGGGTGTTACCGGCGCCAACGCCCAGGGCGGGCTTGCCCGAGGAGTAAGCGGCCTTGACCATGCCCGGGCCACCGGTGGCGAGGATGATGTCGACGTCGCGCATGACCATGTTGGTCAGCTCGATGGAGGGGACATCGACCCAGCCGATGATGCCCTCGGGGGCGCCGGCCTTGACGGCAGCGTCAAGCACGAGCTTGGCGGCGGCGATGGTGCACTTGGCGGCTGCCGGGTGCGGGGAGATGATGATTGCGTTGCGGGTCTTCAGGCAGATCAGCGTCTTGAAGATCGCGGTGGAGGTGGGGTTGGTCGTCGGGATGACGGCGCCCACGATGCCGATGGGCTCGGCGATCTTGGTGATGCCGTAAGCCTCGTCGCGCTCCAGAACGCCACAGGTCTTGGTGTTCTTGTAAGCGTTGTAGATGTACTCTGCGGCGTAGTGGTTCTTGATGACCTTGTCCTCAAGAACGCCGCGGCCGGTCTCCTCGATGGCCATCTTCGCCAACGGGATACGAGCCTTGTTGGCGGCCATGGCGGCCTCATAGAAGATCTTGTCGACCTGCTCCTGCGTGTACGTAGCAAAAAGCGCCTGGGCCTCTCGCATCTGAGCGAGCTTGGCCTCAAGCGCCTCTACGTTGTCCACAATTGCGGGAGTAGTGTTTTCCGGTGACTTTTTCACCATTTGTGTCTCCTTGCGATCGGAGATTTACCCTACGCCTTGCATGATAGCAAGAAATAATTCGGTGAACGGTCAGATTCCCGTAAAAGACAAACTAAAACGCTTCAATAAACTGAAGCGTTTTAACTAAAACAATTTGCATGCTCCAACGCCCTGCTCATTGGGGACAGACTTACATGAGTGCTTTCACTCATTTGGGACAGACATCGTTTTGCCATTTTGCCGTTCTGAACCTGTTTTTGCCGCTCATTGGATAAAAATAGATCACAGGCTCAGCATTTCGCGTTCCTTCTCTCCTTTTAGGTGTTGCCTGTTCAGTTTTTGAAAGGAGAGATTATGCCTCGATGTGCCCGCGCCGTTTCGCTCACCGGTTATTACCACGTCTTTGCCCGTGGTAACTCTAAACAGATTGTTTTTGAAGATGACTCTGACCGATATCGTTTCTTATCGGACATCTCGGACAGGTTTGCACGCCATAAAGTGGCGGTGTTGGCTTGGTGCCTTATGGACAATCACTTCCATTTGATGGTTGATGACCCATTTGACAATCTTTCAAAGGCAATGCAGTGTGCGCTGACGGCGTATGCCAAGTATTTCAATGGGAAAACGGGGAGAACAGGCCATCTGTTTGACAATCGCTATTCACGGGTCGCGGTCGAGTCGGACACGCAGGCGGTACAGC
>CAVHBE010000204.1:1945-6988 GCA_963634045.1 Methanobrevibacter smithii | reverse complement strand
TAATTACGCAGGTGATCAATCAGGCGATGCAATTCGTCGGCAGGCATAGCCTGATCGAACAGCATCTCGTCGGTCTGGGCATCGACGACGTGAGCGCCGTTAAAGGCCACCAGCAAACCATCATGGTTCTGAAGGTCGAGCTCTTGGGCCAGGGCGTGAAGACCCCATACGGGACGGCCCGAGGCCAAGATGAGCTTAATGCCCGACTCCTGCGCCGCGAGTAGCTTCTCACGCGTGCGCGGGCTAATGACCTTCTGGTCGTTGGTGAGTGTGCCGTCGATATCCATTGCGATGGCCTTGATAGACATATGTGCCTCCCTGTCATTGAGCAACCTTGTCTGAGTCATCATACAGAACACCTACTGCAGCTCTGTCTGCAACGGATAAAAAGCCATATTGTCCCGAACATGAACAGCGTGTAACCGTAGGGCGCGTCCCATACGCCGAGCCACCATATACAAAGCCGACGACGCTAAACGCGGCCACCCCATCGACCTCATTTCATCCCGTAGAAAAAAATTTCAAAATTAGTTCTTGTCAAATCAGCAAAACGAACGTACTTTAAAGATGACCGCTCCGGTGGTCATCGTTTGATCGAGCATATTCAGTTTGAGTTTTAGCATGTAAGAGAAGGAAGATCGGCAAAGTACAACCCCAAACGCAATGACAACTTAATGAGGTAACTGCCACATGTGAGGCACCCAGGGCATTGCTGTCTCGATTTTGAGCACGATGCCTTCCGCCTTGCATGGGCCGTTCCATCCCGCCCCTGCAGCAACTGCCTCACGGGCTCATTGAAAACCGCATAGCACCCCAACGTCAGCACATCACCCACGGCAAGCACATCACTCACGACAACCAACACATCAACAAACAGCACGAACATCAACCGATTGGAGAAGCTATGACAAACTACCACGCTGAAGACGGCGATAAGAAAAGCATTCTGGATGCCCGCATTGAGCGAGCATATGCAAACGAATATGACGCCGCCTTTGCCGCCGCGACCATCAAGAACTACGCGTCGCTACCGCTCGCGACGATCTTGGCCGACCACCCCCAACTGCTGAAGCGCTGCACAAAGATCATGGGCGACCCCGGCATTCGCAAGCTGACAGACCCCTATGCCCCAAAACGCGACAACGATTCGTACGTTCTTACCGTAGGCTGCCTAGCCCATATGCTTACGGCGCTCGACACGAAACTCAAGCTCGAATGGGAACCCGACGAGCGTCATGAACTCGAAAGCAAGCGGAACACCCTGCGCACCGCACTGTTCCTTCCGTTGGACGGCCTCAAGCGCTGCAACGTCGAGCTCAATACACAGGCGCGGCAAAAGCCCGGGACCACGGGGCAGAAAACTCCAAGACCCCATGCGGCCATCATCGACCGCAACCGATATAACCGCATGACCGCGCACTTTTCCGCCGAGGGAGCAGCCATAAGGACGCTGATCGACCTGCTGTGCCTCCTGAGCATCAACGGGCTATTTGAGGGCTATCTCGCCCTTGTTCCCGCGACGGCACCCAAGTCGGTAGCAAAGATCATCGAGACCTGCAGACGCCAGTTTGAGCGTCATCGCAATGGCAGCGAGATGAACGCCAGCATCGCGCAGTACTACGCGGCTCATTACAAAAATGACGGATGTGCCCCTGTCGAGCATCAGCTGCGGCTCGCCTACACCACGCCCGCCGCAACGCTCCATCGCTTTGGAGCCCTTGGCGCTTGCGAGCCGCACGAACAGGCAGCCTGCCCCACAACCGAGCTCGATCTCAGGCTCGGACGAACCCTGTAGCCCGCCAGCCCCTCCGCGGGCAACAATCCTATTCCACAACACAGCCAACAGAAAGGAGTCCTCATGGACACCAATCATTCCCCCATCATCAGCCCCCTCACCATGCGTGAATCCGCCCGAGGTATCACGCTCACCAGCATTTACGATGAGATGCTCGCCCGTCGCGAGCTCTCCGTCATGGGAAACATCGAAACCCCGATGGCCCACGACCTATGCCAGCAGATCCGCCTGCTCGATGCCACCGACCCCAGCCGCCCCATCACCATATTTGTCGCCAGCGCCGGCGGAAGCGTGCGATCGGGTCTTGCGATCTATGACGCCATGCGCCTCGCATCGTGCCCCATCCGCACCGTCTGCCTGGAATTCGCCGCGTCCATGGGCGCCGTAATCTTTATGGGCGGCGACGATCGCCGTATGGCGCCCCATGCAGAGCTCATGATTCACGACCCGCTGATCCCCCAGGGGGCAGGCGGCTCGGCACTTGCGCTACAGGAAACCAGCCGGCGTCTCATGCAGACCCGCAAGACCCTCACGCAAATCCTCTCGGACCGCAGCGGCCTCACACCCAAGCGCATCCAGTCCCTCACTGCAAAAGACACCTACCTTTCGGCCAAGCGCGCCGTCGAGCTCGGCTTTGCCCACGAAATCCTCTCGACCACCAAGGAGGTCGCCCATGTCTAACCTCGCCAGCCGCCTCGCCGCATCTGAGTCCGCATCGTCCACCATCCTCGCCAAGGATCGAACGCTTTCCTGCGACACCCGCCAAACGGGACTCAACAACAACGCACTTGTGATCGGCCCCTCGGGAGCCGGCAAGACCCGAAACGTCCTCAAGCCCAACCTGCTGCAAATGAACGCAAGCTACATCGTGCTCGACACCAAAGGCACGCTCTGTCGCGAAGTGGGACCCGTGCTGGCAGCCCACGGTTACCGCGTGCAATGTCTCAACTTCGCCGACCTCAACACCGTCCCGGCCCTTGCGCCCGGCATCGAGCGCTGCGGCTACAACCCCCTGAGGCACATTCGCCGCAAGTCGGACGGCAGGCCCAACCAGCAGGACATCCTCTCGGTGGCAAAGGCCATCTGCCCCATCGAGGACAACAACCAGCCTTTTTGGGATCATGCGGCGGCAAACCTGCTGTCGTGTCTTATCGCCTACGTCACCGAACAGCTACCCGCCGACGAGCAGACGATCAGCTCGGTCATCAAGCTGATCGAGCACCTGCAGGACGGTGCCACGGGTCGATTGTTTGACGATCTGATCACGACCGACCCCCAAAGCTATGCCCTCTCGCTATGGCGGCGCTACGCCATTGCGCAAAATGCCGAGCGCATGCACGCGAGCATCGTCGGCATCCTTGCCGAAAAGGTCATGTGTCTGGGATTCGACGGTGCGGCACAGCTCTATCGTGAGTGCCATCAGGTGGACTTCGCTTCCATGGGACACACCCCCTGCGCCCTGTTTGTAACCGTGAGCGATATTGACCGCAATCTCGATCCGCTGACCGGCCTCTTTATTTCGCAGGCGTTTATGGGCCTCATTCGCGAAGCCGATAGGCAGCCCGACGGCAGCCTGCCCGTGCCCGTGCGCTTTATGCTCGATGACTTCGCAAATCTGCAGATCCCCCAGATCGACAACGTGCTCTCGATTATCCGAAGCCGCAACATCTGGGCAACGCTGCTATTGCAGTCGACCAATCAGCTCGATGCGCTCTATGGCGAGGCACGCGCACGCTCCATCATGGGCAACTGCGACACGCATCTGGTGCTGGCGTTCCAGGATCCCGAGAGCGCCCGGGTGTTTTCCGACCGCGCCGACGCACTGCCCAGCACGCTCATGGCGACGCCGATCGATCGCTCGTGGCTCTTTGTACGCGGTCGCACTCCCGAACAGGTCGAGCGCTTTAGGCTCGAAGACCATCCGCTCTACGGGGAGCTGCCCGAGGCGCAGCGAGGCCATGCGGAGGCCGAGATCTAGACGCAGGGTTCTCGCAGCGCGCGGCGCCCCGGCGATGTTCCACAAAGGCCGTGCGCCCCGGGACCGCGGCAAAGCAAAGGGGCCCGCATCCGATAGGATACGGGCCCCTGACTATAAGGCGCGATGCGTTAACAGCAGCGACTACTTGCGGTGAGCGCGGTAGAACTCGATGAGCGCCTGGGTCGAAGCGTCCTGCTCGGCCTTGGCGGCGTCGTCGTGGAAGGCCGGGGTAATCTGCTTGGCAAGCTGCTTGCCCAGCTCGACACCCCACTGGTCGTAGGAGTCGATGCCCCAGACCGTGCCCTCGACAAATACGATGTGCTCGTACAGGGCGATGAGCTCGCCGAGCGCAAACGGAGTCAACGTGTCGCCGAAGATCGAGGTCGTCGGGCGATTGCCCTCAAAGCAACGGGCCGGGACGATCTGCTCGGGCGTGCCCTCGGCACGAACCTCGTCGGCCGTCTTGCCAAAGGCGAGCGCCTTGGTCTGGGCCAGGAAGTTGCCCAGGAACAGCTCATGCACGTCCTGGCCGCTATCGGTCGCAGGGTTGGCGGTATTGGCAAAGGCGATGAAATCGGCCGGAACCACCACGGTGCCCTGGTGCAGCAGCTGGTAGAAGGCATGCTGGCCGTTGGTGCCGGGCTCGCCCCAGAAGATCTCACCGGTGTCGGAGGTCACGGCGCTGCCGTCCCAACGGACATGCTTGCCATTGGACTCCATGGTGAGCTGCTGCAGGTAGGCCGGGAAGCGGTGCAGGTACTGGCAGTACGGCAGCACGGCGTGGCTCTTGGAACCGAAGAAGTTGACGTACCAGACATTGAGCAGGCCCATCAGCGCGACGGCGTTGTTCTCGAGCGGGGTGTTGCAGAAGTACTCGTCGATGGCGTGGAAGCCCTCGAGGAACTGCTGGAAACGCTCGGGGCCGAGCACGACGATCAGCGACAGCCCCACGGCGGAGTCGACGGAGTAGCGGCCACCGACCCAGTTCCAGAAGCCGAAGGCGTTGGCAGGGTCGATGCCGAAGGCCTCGACCTTCTCGAGTGCAGTGGAGACGGCGACAAAATGCTTTGCCACGGCCTCGGCGTTCTGCTCATCGGAGCCGTCGATGGCGCCCTGAGCCTTGAGCTGCTCGAGCATCCAGGTCTTGACCTCGCGGGCGTTGGTGAGGGTCTCGAGCGTGGTGAAGGTCTTGGAGACGATGATCACGAGCGTGGTCTCGGGATCCAAGCCCTTGAGCTTCTCGGCCTGGTCGTTGGGGTCGATGTTGGAG
>CAVHBE010000204.1:0-1935 GCA_963634045.1 Methanobrevibacter smithii | reverse complement strand
TGTTGGAGATGTAGCGGCAGTCGATACCGGCGTCGGCATAGGGACGCAGAGCCTCGTAAGCCATGACCGGGCCCAAATCGGAGCCGCCGATGCCGATGGACACCAGGTGCTCGATCTTTTTGCCGGTAACACCCTTCCACTCACCGGAGCGCACGCGCTCGGCGAAGGCATACATGCGGTCCAGGACCTCGTGCACGTCGGCGACGACGTCCTGGCCGTCGACGATGAGCTGGCCCTTCTCGCTTGCCGGGCGGCGCAGCGCGGTGTGCAGGACAGCGCGGTCCTCGGTGGTGTTGATGTGCTCGCCGGAGAACATGGCGTCGCGGCGCTCCTCGAGCTTCACCTCGCGGGCAAGATCGCACAGCAGCTTGACGGTCTCATCGGTCACCAGGTTCTTCGACAGATCGAAGTGCAGGTCACCGGCGTCAAAGCTCAGCTTGTTCACGCGCTCGGCATCGGCGGCGAACCAGGCCTTGAGGTCGATACCCTCGGCCTCGAGCTTCTCCTGATGAGCCTCGAGTGCCTTCCAAGCGGCAGTCGACGTAGCATCGATAGGTGCGGCAACAGTTGCCATAGAGTCCTCCTCAGCATACGGGCGCACGCCTCCATGCGCCCGGACATTCAGATGCCACTATTCTAGCGCAGGTCAATACTATAATCAGCGAGCGTTGCCAATCGGCCCCCAAACGGCAACCGATTAAAAAGGGACAGGTTTATTTTGGCAGGTCAAACGCTTTACCTACCAAAATAAACCTGTCCCTTCCTAGCGGGCCATTACGCCGTGGCGCATACGCTGCCGAGCAGTTCGCGCAAGGGAGAACCGATACCCTCCAGCAGCTCGGGCGCGATGATGGCAAAGACGGGAACCTCGCCGGCTCCCACGACGGCAGGCACCTTGCCCTCCGAGACAATACATCCATAAGGGACAAAACCGTCTTCGCCGGCATCGAGCGCCGCTATGCGACGCGCGAGTTCGCGCGCAAAGCCGGCGGTATCGGCATCGCCGATCGCCAGGACAAAGTCCACGCCTTCATCGGTCGCCAGGGCCACGGCTTCGTCGATCAACTCGTCTCCCCCGTCGCCCTCAACCGAGCCGCAGCGAAATAGCACGCGCTCGAGCAGAGCTCGATCAAGCGAGCCGAGCGCCGCCGAGACGAGCTCATCACGCGTATGCCTGTCACCGCCCAGCACCACCAACGCCTTGGTGCCGCCGTAGTGAGCGACCAATCGTCCGCACCAGCGAGCCACGTCCCCGTCCGCAACCAAGCGCGTCGGCATACCAAACCCATAGTTGACCATTATCCCCACAACCCTTCCGTGCTTTATGGTGGTATCGATCGTTAGGCTCATGCTACGAAGCGAGCTTTTCCGGGCTGTTTCGCGCTCTTTAGGGCTGCGTTAAAAACCGACCAAAATAAACCTGTCCCTTTTTGACGGGTTTTGACGGTGTCCGGTCGAGCGGATATTATCGAACAGGTATTCGATAAGAACATGTGCTTGATGGGAGAACGCGTGGGGCACGAGCGTCACACCTATATCTGCATCGACCTTAAGACGTTCTACGCCAGCGTCGAGTGCGTCGACCGTGGGCTCGACCCACTCACCACCAACCTGGTCGTTGCCGACGAATCGCGCGGGCGCACGACCATCTGCCTCGCCATCACGCAGGCCATGAAGGACCTCGGTATCCACAATCGTTGCCGGCTATTCGAGATTCCCGATGGTATCAACTACATCAAGGCCGTGCCACGCATGCAGCACTACATGGAGGTGTCGGCTCAAATCTACGGTATCTATCTGGAATACGTGAGTCCGCAAGACGTGCACGTCTACTCCATCGACGAATGCTTTATCGATGTGACGCCCTATCTAGATCTCTACCATACCGATGCCGAAGGCTTTGCCTGCATGTTGCGCGATGAGGTCCTCGCGCGC
>CAVHBE010000203.1:3016-5359 GCA_963634045.1 Methanobrevibacter smithii | reverse complement strand
CTACCAGTGCTATCTGGGGGAGAACCCACGCGAGGCTCATTGTATTTGGCTCACCTGCTCGGGCGGTCCGTTCTTTGGCCGCACGCGCGACGAGCTCAATCGCGTGACGCGTGCCGATGCCCTCGCACATCCCACGTGGGCCATGGGCGCCAAGATCACCATCGACTCCGCCACCCTCATGAACAAGGGCCTGGAGCGAATTGAGGCCATGCATCTGTTTAACTGCGACCTCGATTTCATTAACGTGGTCGTGCAGCGTCAGTCCAAGATTCACTCTATGGTCGAGTTTGCCGACGGCTCCGTGATGGCGCATCTCGGTGCTTCCGACATGCGTATTCCCATCCAGTTCGCGTTCTCGTATCCCGAGCGTTGGGATACCCCGGTGCCTCGTATCGATTTCCGCGAGCTGGGGCAGCTCACGTTTGATGCTGCCGACATGGATACCTTCCGCTGTCTGGCACTGGCCGAACGTGCCGGCAAGACGGGTGGCACCATGCCGTGCGTGCTCAATGCCGCCAACGAGGTCGCCGTCGATGCCTTCCTGCACGATGGCTGCAGCTTTACCGATATCGATCGCATTGTGGAATCCTGCATGGATGCCCACGATATGCAGGCGGTCGATTCGTTTGAGCAGCTTCGCGACATCGATGCGTGGGCGCGTGAAAAGGCTGCGCAGGTGCTCGACGCAACCCGTTCCTAACCCATAAGGATTGCTTTTTCGTTTTATGGATACTGTTCTGAGCGTTCTCTCATCTGTCTTTTGGGGCCTGCTGATGCTTTCCGTCCTCGTGTTTTTGCACGAGGGCGGCCACTTTTTGGCGGCGCGTGCCTGCGGCGTCCGTGTGACCGAGTTCTTTTTGGGCCTGCCGTGCCGCTTTGACATCCATTATACGTCGCGTCGCATTGGAACCAAGTTTGGCGTGACCCCGCTGCTGCTGGGTGGCTACGCTGCCATCTGCGGTATGGATCCGACCGACGTCTCGTGCGCCGATCGCGTGCTCGCGGCTATCTATCGTCATGGTCGCGTGACCGTGGCCGACCTTGCCGCCGAGCTCGAGCTATCCGAGGAGGATGTGCTCGAGGCATGCGCCTTGCTCTTGGGTTGGGGCTCTATCGCGCCTTGGTATGAGGAAGGGGAGAAGCCCTCGCCGAGCTACTATCCCACCAAGTATCAGACGCTGCCGCGAGATGCGGCGGGTTACACCACCTTTGACGGCCGCCGTTTCGATCGAGAGCATGCGACTACCGAGGGCGATGTGTGGGAGCTGCCGTGCGGCGAGGCCGAGTTCCTTGCACAAGAGCGTTCGCACACCTATCTTGGCCAGGGCTTTCTCAAGCGCGCCTTTATGCTGCTCGCGGGCATTCTCGTCAATATCCTGACGGGCTTTTTGCTGCTTATGAGCATCTACTCTATTGCGGGTGTCACCGTGCCGATGGATACCAACGTGATCGGTCAGGTTGACGAGGGGTCTATTGCCGCCAAGGCGGGTATCGAGGGCGGCGACGCGATCCTTTCGGTTGACGGAGTATCGTGCTCTACCTGGATGGACGTTTACGATGCCATCGGTAAGGCTGCCGGTAAGGACGATATCGCCATCGAGTACGAGCGTGATGGCAAGCAGCATTCGACCGCGGTTGCGCTCAAAGAGGACGAGCGCCTAGGTGTGTATGCCTCTACGCAGGTGGTCCGTTTAGACCCCATCACGTCGGCTCGCCTGTCGTTCTCCTATGTCGTGCAGACAGCGGAGGGCGTGATGCGCCTGCTCCAGCCGCAGCATACGATGGAGATTCTCGGTCAGTCTTCTTCGATCGTGGGCATTAGCGTTATGTCCTCACAGGCTGCTGCTGCCGGCCCTGCCACGTTCCTTTCGTTTGCCGCCCTCATTTCGTTCTCGCTTGGCTTTATGAACCTGCTGCCCATCCCACCACTCGATGGCGGCAAGCTGGTCATCGAGATCATTCAAAAGATTGCTGGCCGCGAGCTTCCGCTCAAGGTCCAGACGATTGTGAGCTATGTGGGCATCGCGCTCTTTGCGCTGCTGTTTGTCTATATGCTTCGTTCCGACGTCCTTCGATTTATCCTGTAGGGGAGTGTTTGGATTGTCTTTATCCCATCCTTTGCCTCGCGAGTTGACGCGCCCCGTGCATGTGGGCGGTGTGCAGATCGGTGGCGGCGCGCCGGTGGTGGTCCAATCCATGACCTGCACCGATACCGCTGACGCCCAGGCAACGCTTGCGCAAGTGTGCGCGTTGGCGCAGGCTGGCTGCGATATCGTGCGCGTGAGCGTGCCCACCGAGGCCGCGCTTGAGGGTTTCCGCACCATCTGTGCCGAGTCTCCGGTG
>CAVHBE010000203.1:1943-2973 GCA_963634045.1 Methanobrevibacter smithii | reverse complement strand
TCTCCGGTGCCGATCGTCGCCGATATTCACTTTAACCATAAGCTCGCCATCGGCGCCGTCGAGGCTGGTGCCGCCAAGCTTCGCATCAATCCCGGCAATATCGGCGATTGGGCTAAGGTCGATGCCGTCATCGACGCCGCCGGCGCTGCGGGCTGTGCGATTCGCATCGGTGTCAACGCCGGCTCACTCGAGCAGGATATCGCTGAGCGCGACGAGCTTACGCAGCCCGAGAAGCTCGTGATGTCGAGCGAGCGCTTCGTCAAGCACTTTGAGGACCGCGGTTTTACGAACATTGTTCTTTCGGCCAAGGCCCATAGCGTGCAAACGACGCTTGATACCTATCGAGCCCTGTCGCGTGAGATTCCCCACGTTCCGCTTCACCTGGGCGTGACGGAGGCGGGGACCAAGCTCCAGGGCACCATCAAGAGCTCTGTAGGCTTGGGTATCTTGCTTTCCGAAGGCATTGGCGACACCATGCGTGTGTCGCTCACAGCCGATCCGGTCGAGGAGCCGCCGGTTGCCTGGGGTATTCTGCAGTCGTTGGGCCTGCGTCGCCGTGGCCCCGAGATTGTCTCGTGCCCCACATGCGCCCGCTGCCAGGTTAACCTTATTCCCATTGCCGAGGAGGTTACCGAGCGGCTTAAGAACTACTCCGCGCCGCTTTCGATCGCTGTGATGGGATGTGCCGTTAATGGCCCCGGCGAGGCTTCTGATGCCGATCTGGGCGTTGCTTGCGGACGTGGTCAGGCCTTGCTCTTTTCGCATGGCCAGATCATTGGTAAAGTAGCTGAGGACCAAATTGTCGACGCGCTTATGGCCGAGGTCGACAAGCTTATTGAGGAGAAATAAATGACCCGAGCAATGTATATGTCTAAGCTTTATGCGCCGACGCTTAAAGAGGATCCGGCGGACGCTGAGCTCGCCAGCCACCGTCTGCTGCTCCGTGCCGGCATGATCCGCAAGGAGGCCGCCGGTCTATATTCCTACCTGCCGCTTGCTTGGCGCTCGATTCGCAAGATCGAGAACATCG
>CAVHBE010000203.1:0-1883 GCA_963634045.1 Methanobrevibacter smithii | reverse complement strand
CCCAGGAGCTTATGATGCCTATCATGGTCGATGCCGAGTTGTGGCGTGAGTCCGGCCGCATCGACGCCTATGGCAAGGAGCTTGTGCGCTTTGACGACCGTCACGGTCGCGAGTTCGTCCTGGGCCCCACGCACGAGGAGACCGTCACGGCCCTGGTGCGCAATGAGCTGCGCTCCTACAAGCAGCTACCCGTTAACCTCTACCACATCCAGGATAAGTTCCGCGACGAGTTCCGCCCCCGCTTTGGCCTGATGCGCGGTCGCGAGTTCATCATGAAGGACGCCTACAGCTTCTCCGCCACGCAGGAGAGCCTGCAGGAGGAGTATGACAAGATGAAGCAGGCCTACGCTAACATCTGCGAGCGCTGCTATATCAAGGCCCTGCCCGTTGTTGCCGACTCCGGTGAGATCGGTGGCGATACCTCCGTCGAGTACATGGCTTTGGCCGACGCCGGCGAGGCTTCGCTCGTCTACTGCGACGATTGCGGCTTTGCTGCCGATGACGAGGCTGCAAGCACCAAGGTCGTTGTGACCGAGGGCCCCGGCGATGGTACGCTTACCAAGGTTGAGACTCCGGGTATGGGCACCATCGAGGCCGTTGCAAAGTTCTTCGGCTTCCCCGAGAACGGTACGCGAAAGTCGCTGGCACTCATCGACGCTGAGGGCAAGCCGGTCGTGGCCATTGTCCCGGGCGACCACGAGCTCAATGACTGCAAGGCCGAGCATGTCTTTGGCAAGGGCTATCGCATGATGACCGACGAGGAGCTTCAGGCGAATGGCCTGCACAAGGGCTTTATCGGACCGGTCAACCTGCCCGAGGGCATCCGTCTGGTGTGCGACGAGAGCCTGCGCGAGTCCAAGCAGTGGGCCTGCGGTGCCAACGAGGTCGATTATCACTTTACCGGGGCCTGTCCCGAACGCGACTTTACCGTCGACGAGTGGGCCGATCTGGTCACCGTCGTTGCCGGCGATCCCTGCCCGCACTGCGGCAAGCCGCTCTCTGCTGCTCGCGGCATCGAGGTCTCCCAGGTCTTCCAGCTGGGCACCAAGTATTCCGAGGCCATGGGTGCCACCTTTATGGACGAGGACGGCAAAGAGAAGCCGCTCATCATGGGTTGCTACGGCGTGGGCGTGTCCCGCTCGCTTGCTGCCGTCGTAGAGCAGCACAACGACGAGCACGGCATCGTCTGGCCGGTCTCCGTTGCCCCGTACGAGGTCGCGGTGATTCCGCTCGATCCCAAGAAGGAGGAGTGCGCTACCGTCTGCGAGCAGATCGTTGATGGCCTGTGTGCTGAGGGCATCGAGGTCGTCGTCGACGACCGCGACGAGCGTCCCGGCTTTAAGTTTGCCGATAACGACCTTATGGGTTTCCCGTATCAGGTCGTTCTGGGTAAGCGTGGCCTCAAGAATGGTACTGTGGAGCTCAAGGACCGTGCTACGGGCGAGCGCGAGGACGTGGCGATCGACGAGGTCGTCGCCAAGGTCGCCGAGCTTGTGAAGGCAGCACGCCGTTAATCGACGTTTCTGCTATTAGATGTAATTGCGGGACTGCTCCATATCTCTCTTAGGATGAGATGCGGAGCAGTCTATTTTGTTGCGTGAATAAACTCGATGGGTAAAGGAAAACCCCACAGCCTATATGAGCTGCGGGGTTTTCTTGTGCCTCCGATGCGAAATAAATCGCTCAGATATTACTGATAATCGACAACGTCGATCCAGTTCTTCAGGAACTCATCGTTCACGTTGCGCTTACGAGCGAGCTCGGAAGCGGCGACGATGCTCGTCCACTGACGCACGACCTGCATGGGCATGTCGGCGCGGTCGCAGTAGAGCTCCAGGTAGGCCTCAGCCTGATCCTTGCTGTTGAGGGCAAAGAGCAGGTAG
>CAVHBE010000202.1:0-2600 GCA_963634045.1 Methanobrevibacter smithii | reverse complement strand
GTCAGGCCCACGACCTGCCGCAGATCAATATCTTCGATGAACACGCGGTGGTCGTCGATGGCTACGGCGAGTTCACCGGCATGAACCGCGACGAGTGCCGCGAGGCCGTCATCAAGTGGTTCGAGGAGCACGACCTGCTCGATCACGTCGAGGACCACGACCACTCCGTCATGCACTGCTACCGTTGCGACGCCGCACTGGAGCCGTGGCTGTCCGAGCAGTGGTTCGTCGCCGTCGATAAGCTCAAGGGGCCGGCGCTCGACGCCGTCAACTCTGGCAAGGTCACCTTCCACCCCGCGCGCTGGACGCAGACCTACACCACCTGGATGGAGAACCTCAAGGACTGGTGCATCTCGCGCCAGCTTTGGTGGGGCCACCGTATCCCCGTGTTCTACTGCGAGGACTGCGGCTGGGAGGACGCCCTTACCGAGGACACCGACGTGTGCCCCAAGTGCGGCGGTCATCACGTGCATCAGGACGAGAACGTGTTGGACACCTGGTTCAGCTCTCAGCTGTGGACTTTCGCCACGCAGGGCTGGCCGCAAAAGCCGGAGTTGCTCGAGGGACATCACCCCACGACGGCGCTCGTCACCGCGCGCGACATCATCGCGCTGTGGGTTGCTCGCATGGTCATGAGCTCGCTGTACTTCCTGGACGAGGTGCCGTTTAAGGACGTCGTCATCTACCCGACGATCCTGGCCAAGGACGGCAGCCGCATGTCCAAGTCCAAGGGCAACGGCGTTGACCCCATGGACCTCATTGGCATGTACGGCGCCGACGCCATGCGCTACAACCTGCTTACGCTGTGCACCAACAACCAGGACGTCAAGTTCGACGCGAATATCGACAAGAAGACCAAGAAGCTCATCGACAGCCCGCGTACCGACCAGGCCAAGTCGTTTGTGACCAAGATCTGGAACGCAAGCCGCTTCCTGCTCATGAACATGGAGGGCTACACGCCCGGCGAGCCCGTCGTGGAGACGCCGGCCGACGCCTGGATGTTCAGCCGTCTGGCCAAGGCCGTCAAGATGGTCACCGAGGGTATTGAGAACTACACCTTTGGCGACATGGCCCGTGGAGTGCAGCAGTTCTTCTGGAACGAGGTCTGCGACTGGTACGTCGAGGTCACCAAGGCCCGCCTGAAGGGCGAGGGCCGTCTGCAGGCGCAGCGCAACCTGATCTTTGTGCTCGACACCTCCATTCGCCTGATGCACCCGCTCATGCCGTTTGTCACCGAGGAGATCTGGGACAACATGCCGGCGAGCGTGCTCGACCTGGACGCCGAGGGCAACCTGGACCGCGCCGAGGCGCTCATGATCGCCAAGTGGCCCGAGCCCGCCGACTACGCTAAGTATGTTGACGAGGACGCCGAGCGCGCGTTTGAGCTGTGCCGCGCCGTCGTTTCCGCCGCCCGCGCCACGCGTTCGCGTTACCGCTTGAGCCCCAAGGCCGAGCTCGAAGTGGTCGTGCGCGCCGGTGCCGAGGACATCGAGAAGCTCGAGAGCCTGCGCTCGACCATCGAGCCGCTGGCCAACACCGCCTCGCTGGTCATGGGTACCGACGTTGAGAAGCCGGCCGCGAGCATCGCCGTGGTCGACAGCGGCGTCGAGGTCTTTGTGGTGCTCGAGGGCAAGGTTGATCTTTCGGCCGAGAAGGCGCGCCTGGAGAAGGAGATCGCCGCGGCCCAGAAGGAGCTCGCCGGCTGCGAGAAGACGCTTGCCAACGAGGGCTTTGTGGCCAAGGCCGCGCCCGCGGTGGTCCAGAAGAAGAGGGACCGTGCAGCTGAGCTCAAGGAGATCCTGACGGCGCTGAACTCGCAGGTTGCAGACTTTTCGTAAGCGTTACTGGGGGACGCGGTTTGGGGCATTGCTCGCTACTGCGGACAGTCCTGCTCGCGCGAAGGCCACATTAAGTGGCCTTCGACTCGTGCGGAACTTGTATCGAGCAAAACCTCAAACCGCTCCCATGGCGGTTACGGGGGCGTCCGCTGCCTGGTAGGGCCACTGGGTTGTGGCCTTGATCTCACTGCAGAGCGGTGTTTGGCTGATATTTTGAATGGGAGGGGCTCGTTGTTTTGATGGGCCTCTTTTTATGTTATTGGAGACTTTGGTTATGCCTAAGCGTTCTGGCTTGTATAGCGTTCCTTTCTCGTTTGAGTTGCTTTCGTTTGATGAGGCTGTTGGGCTTGCTGCTGATACGGGGCGGATTTCTGGGGATGCTGGTCCTCTGCTCGAGACGGTTGTCGATATGCTCGATGAGCTGGGACGTCCAGACGAGTACTTTGATTGCATTCAGGTTGCCGGTACCAATGGCAAGACTTCGACCACGCGTTTTTCGGCTGCCATTCTTCGTGGTGAGGGGCTCAAGACCGCGCTTTATACGTCGCCGCAGCTGGTGCGCTATCCCGAGCGCATGGAGGTTGATGGGTGCGTCGTGAGCGACGAGGCCTTTGCCCGTGGCGTTTCGGCGGCTGTCGAGGCGGGACATCGCGTGAATGCGCGCCGTGTGGCGGCGGGGGAGCGCGTCTATACCATCACGCCGTTTGACCTGCTGACGGCTGCCGCACTTGTAGTGTTTGCCGAGGCCGCGGTGGATGTTGC
>CAVHBE010000201.1:0-5345 GCA_963634045.1 Methanobrevibacter smithii | reverse complement strand
CCTCGAGGCCAAGGGCGCGCTCAAGGCTGGCGACACCATCTGGTTCAAGTTCGAGAAGAACGCGACCCACCTCTTCGATAAGGTCTCTGGCAAGAACCTTATCTAGGCCCGGTGCAACCAGGCCCTTCCTTTGGGCGACTGCGGTATTGCCATCCTTTTGCCGCGGTCACATATAAGGCTCCCCTCCCGTCCGCTGGGCGAGAGGGGAGCCTTTCTTTGTGTTGGGGCTGTCTGACCGGTCGTTTGTCTCGATCTGTAACAGGTAGGGCCGATTTCGGACGTTAGATGTTACAGATCGAGACGGTTCCGCTGAGCTAACCATTTCATCTAAATCTGTAACACCAAAGGTGAATTTCAGCTGCTAGATGTTACAGATCGAGATTGACCCAAGGGGGGCCGGTATGTCTCAATCTGTAACAGCTGGGACCGTTTTTACCGAGTAGTTGTTACAGATCGAGATTGTTTGGCCGAGTTGGGTCGCAGGGTAACGTGCGGGCACAAAAAACGGAGCCGTGTTGCCACGACTCCGTTTCTCAAGAGGATGGGTAAGGGAAGCGAAATTAGCTCAGGTGCCAAATCTCGTCGTTGTACTGGGAGATCGTGCGGTCAGACGAGAAGGTGCCGGCGTTGGCGATATTGATGAGCGTCTTGCGCATCCAGGCGTCCTGGTCCTCGTAGTCGGCCAACACGCGCTCCTTGGTCTGGATGTACTCCTCGATGTCGAGCAGGGCCATAAACCAGTCCTTGCCCTTAATGTCATCGTGCAGGCGCTGCAGGCGCTCGACGTTGCCGGTCGCCATAAAGGCCGGGTTGGTGATGAAGTCCACCAGCAGTTTAATGCCGGGCTTGCGGTAGAGCACACCGGCGTCATAGGTGCCGTCGGCATAGAGCTGATCGACCTGTTTGGACGAGGCACCAAAGGTATAGATATTCTCGTCGCCCACGAGCTCGGCAATCTCCACGTTGGCGCCGTCGAGCGTGCACAGGGTTAGGGCGCCGTTGAGCATGAACTTCATGTTGGAGGTGCCGCTCGCCTCCTTGGAGGCCAGGCTGATCTGCTCGGAGATATCAGCGGCGGGGATCACGCGCTCGGCGGCGGTGACGTTGTAGTTCTCGATCATGACGACCTGCAGGTAGGGAGCCACGTCGGGGTCGTTTGCAATCCACTGCGACAGCGTCAAGATCAGATGGATGATGTCCTGCGCGATAGTGTAGGCAGGCGCCGCCTTGCCGCCAAAGATGATGGTGACGGGGTGCTTAGGTCTGTTGCCGTTCTTGATATCGAGGTACTTCCAGATGATGTAGAGCGCGAGCATCTGCTGACGCTTGTACTCGTGGATGCGCTTGACCTGGACGTCGATGATGGCGTTGGAGGGAATGGTCACGCCCTGCTCGAGCGCCATGAACTGGCGCATGATGGCCTTGGCTTCGACCTTGGTGGCGGCCAGGCGCTCAAGAACGTCCTTGTCGTCGGCGAACTTGGCGAGTTTGCTCAGATCGCCGGTGCTGCGCCAGTCGGTGCCGATCACATCGTCGAGCAGGCTGGCGAGCGCGGGGTTAGCGCCATGGATCCAGCGGCGGAAGGTGATGCCGTTGGTCTTGTTGGAGAACTTCTTGGGATAGATCTCGTAGAACGGATGAAGCTCGGTGTCCTCCAGGATCTTGGTGTGGAGGGCGGCTACGCCGTTGATGGAGAAGCCAAAGTGGATGTCCATGTGGGCCATGTGGACGGTGTCGTGCTCGTCGATGATGGCGACGCGCGGGTCATCGTGCTCGGCCTTCGCGATCTCATCGAGCTTGACGATAATGTCGGCGATGGCAGGGGAGACCTTCTGCAGGCTGGCGAGCGGCCACTTCTCGAGCGCCTCGGCAAGAATCGTGTGGTTAGTGTAGGCGACCATGGAGCGTACAATGGTCACGGCCTCGTCAAACTCGACGCCATGCTCGGTGGTGAGCAAGCGAATGAGCTCGGGGATGACCATGGTGGGGTGCGTGTCGTTAATTTGGACCACGGCATAGTCGGCCAGATCGTGCAGGTTGCTGCCGCGCTCGACGGCCTCGTCGATCAGGAGCTGGGCGGCGTTGCTCACCATGAAGTACTCCTGATAGATGCGAAGTAGGCGGCCCTGCTCGTCGGAATCGTCGGGGTAGAGGAACAAGGTGAGGTTCTTGGCGATCTCGGTCTTGTCGAAGTCGATGGAGCTGCCGGGGACCAGGCCGTCGTCGACGCTCGCCAGGTCGAACAGGCGCAGGCGGTTCTTGGTGGGCTGGCCGTAACCGGGCACATCGATGTTGACGAGCTTGGAAGTAACGGCAAAATCGCCGAACTCGACGGTGTAGGAGCGGTCATCGTCGACTAGGATGTCCTGCTCACCGAGCCACTCGTCGGGGACGGCCTTCTGCTGGTTGTCGACAAAGCGCTGACGGAACAGACCGTAGTGATAGTTGAGGCCCACGCCATCGCCGGTCAAGCCCAGCGTGGCGATGGAATCCAGGAAGCATGCGGCCAAGCGGCCCAGGCCGCCGTTGCCGAGTGACGGCTCGACCTCGAACTCCTCGATCTTGTTGAGGTCGTGGCCTGCGGCGGTGAGCTGGTCCTTAACCTCGTCGTAGATGCCGAGGTCGATCATATTGTTGATGAGCAGCTTGCCGATCAAAAATTCGGCGGAAATGTAATAGAGCTTTTTCTTGCCGTTGTTGAGCGGGCGGGCGGCGGAGCGCTCCTGCACGAGTTTGACCAGCAGCTTGTAAATGCGACGGTCGTCGAGCTGCTCGAGCGAGGTGCCAAAAGACTGCTCGGCGAGTTCCATGAGGTTAATTCGGGGCATGTTTTCTCCTGTGATGGGTTGTTTCATGTCTGCAATTCATAAGAAGCCCGCGCGAGGGGATTGGGGTGGCCTCGCGCGGGAAAAGCAAGCGCGTCCGCACGGTGGGGAGGGGTCGGGCGCGGTGGCTCCTATTGAGGAAGCTCGATTTCGGCTTCCGACGGGATGCGGAAGTAGGTCTCGGTCCAGTCGGTGAGTTTGTGCTCGAGCTCGCGGGTGATGGCGCCGTCGAGCATGCGCCAGGTCCAGTTGCCGCCCAGCGTGGCAGGGGTGTTGATGCGCGCCTCGTTGCCCAAGTTGAGCAGGTCCTGCATGGTGTAGATGCACGTGTCGCTCACGCTGGCGGCGATGGTGCGATTGAGTGCATCTGCCATGGGTTCGCCGGCTTGCTGATGGGTGTACAGGGCTGCCTGCTCGCGCTGACGCGGGGTGGCCGTTCTCTCAAACCAACCGCGCGCCGTCTCGTTGTCGTGGGTGCCCACATAGGCGACGGTGTTGGCGATGTAGTTATGCGGCAGGTAGTACGAGTTGGTGCCCTCAAAGGCAAACTGCAGGATCTTCATGCCGGGGAAGCCCGAGTTGTCGCGCATGTCGATGACGCCGGGGGTGAGGAAGCCCAGGTCCTCGGCGATGATGGGCAGCGTGCCGAGCTTTTCCTCGAGCGTCTTGAAGAACTTGAGGCCGGGACCCTGCGTCCACGAACCGTAGGACGAATCGGGCGAGGAGAACGGCACCTCCCAATAGGCCTCGAAGCCGCGGAAGTGATCCAGGCGGATGACGTCGTACATGTCGAGGGCGGCGCGAATGCGGCCCTCCCACCAGGAGAAGCCGTCGGACTCCATGGCGTCCCAGTCGTAGATGGGGTTGCCCCAGTACTGGCCGGTGGCCGAGAACTGGTCGGGCGGCGTGCCGGCGACGCTCACGGGATTGCCGGCGGCGTCGATCTTAAAGAGCTCAGGCGTCGCCCACATCTCGACGGAGTCACGCGAGACATAGATGGGCAGGTCGCCGATGATGAGAATGTCGCGCTCGTTGGCATAGGCCTTGAGGCGGCTCCACTGGCGATCGAAGAAGTACTGCGTCATCTGGTGGTAGAGCATACGCGCCGGATGGTCGGCGCAGACCTTGGCGGAAGCCTCGCCGCGGGTGCGGAGCTCCGCGGGCCACTCCCAAAACGCCTTGAGACCGCACTCCTCTTTGACGGTCATGAACTCACAGTAGGGGATGAGCCAGTCCTCGTTGGCCTGGATAAAGTCATCGAAATCGGCCGGCTTGTCGGCGGCAAAGCGCTCGGCGGCGCGGTCGAGAATCTGACGGCGGCCACCAAAGATGGCACCGTAGTCGACATTGCTGGGGTCGGATCCCAGATACACGCCATCGATATCGCGCTGCTCCAGATACCCTGCCTCGATAAGCTCGGCAAAGTCGATAAAGTTGGGGTTGCCTGCGCGGGCCGAGAACGACTGATAGGGCGAATCGCCATAGCTGGTCGTCGTAAGGGGCAGAATCTGCCAGTAATGTTGTTTGCACGAGGCGAGAAAATCGACGAAGTCGTAGGCATTCCAACCAAAGCCGCCGATTCCGTATGGTCCGGGCAGAGATGAGACGGGCATGAGGACGCCGCTTGCACGCTCCATGAATGCGCTCACCAACCTTCTTGTTGTGGGGTCGGCCTGCCGATGGGTGTGCAGTCCGCCTCCGATGTTCTGATTCGATACGCCTATTGTAAAACATGTTGTTTAAACATGTACAGGCAAGATAAAAAAGTTGGTCGATTTTCGGCGAATGGTTACATGCCATGAAAAAGCCCCGACCTCACAACGTGAGATCGGGGCAAGAGCGGTATGTAGGTTTTTGCTACTCGGCGTCGGCGAAGCCATTGGGGTTGTGGCTCTGCCAGTTCCAGCTATCGCGGCACATGTCCGCGATGTCGTACTGGGCCTTCCAGCCCATCATACGCTCGGCCTTGGAGGCATCGCACCAGTTGGCAGCGATGTCGCCGGCGCGGCGCTCGCGGATCACGTAGGGCAGCTCCTTGCCACAAGCCTTGGAGAAGGCGGCGACGACCTCGAGTACCGAGGTGCCGGTGCCGGTGCCCAGGTTAAAGATCTCGACGCCGGTCTTGCCGTTCATCCAGTTAAGGGCGGCAACGTGACCAGAGGCCAGATCGCACACGTGGATGTAGTCGCGCACGCCGGTGCCGTCGGGGGTGGGGTAATCGTTGCCAAAGACCTGAACGGCCTCGAGCTTGCCCACGGCAACCTGGGCGACATAGGGCACCAGGTTGTTGGGGATGCCGTTGGGGTCCTCGCCGATGAGGCCCGACGGATGGGCGCCGATGGGATTGAAATAACGGAGCAGCACGACGTCCCACTCGGGGTCGGCGGTGTGGACGTCCATAAGGATCTGCTCGATCATCCACTTGGTCCAACCATAGGGGTTGGTCGCGGGCTTCTTAGGATCCTCCTCGGTGACGGGCGGGTTGTCCGGGTCGCCGTAGACGGTCGAGGAGCTCGAGAA
>CAVHBE010000200.1:3900-5863 GCA_963634045.1 Methanobrevibacter smithii | reverse complement strand
GATAACGATAGGTCACTGAGAATGAGCGTTCACTCGAAGAAGACCACGAGGCGGTACGCGCCGATGCGTTCGCGGGAGCAACAGCACCCTCCGGCGTCATGTCGAGAATCTCGACCTGAGACTGTTGGCGGCAGGTGGCGGCTACGGGAAGCCAAGCACGAACGGTCTCCCCCTCTAGAGCGCCGGGGACAGACAAGGACGCCTTAAGCGTAATAACGCGAGTCAATCCGTTTTGTGACTCCATCTCCTTGAGCATCTCGTTGCGCAGTGCAATTCCGTCCGTAGGATCGGGACGCATGCCGGGAACCTCTTTGGGATATACGCGAAGCGAATCGAGGAAGTTGTCGAGAACGAACAGCTCGCCATCGATAAAGCGCCAGTCAATACGCTTACGGTCAATCAGATCGTCAAACTGCTCCTCGGTAAACCCAGGCCACTCCTCGCGGATCATCTCGATAGCCCGATCACGCGACACCGAAAAATGAAGCGGCGTCTCGATCATGCGATACCGCTCGGCGCGAACGCAGGCAGCCAGCGAAGGCTCAGGGTTCTGCTCCAAAAGGCGATCGCAGGCGGCAACAGCCTGCGTCAAATACCCGGCATCCTTAAGACGAAGAATCTCAGGCGGTAGCCCAATATCGAGATGGCGAAAGTCATCGCAGCAAACATCAACAGAGCAACCAACAGGACCCTCGTCAACAACCTTCCCATCCGAAGGCAGCACATTAATAACAGCCATACCAAAACTCCAAGTCACTAGAACGCTTGAAGTCCATTGTAGCGAGATAAAAAAGAAAGCCCCAACAAGGGAGCCATCAACACCGCCGAACGGTAGTCAAAAAAATGAATTCAGCCCAGTAACCCTGCGGCGTTAAACGAAGGAAGCCCCGTCCCCCGGAACCGTTTCCTTGGCGCGACTTCTGGCAAAGCCAGAAGCCATCTTAATTCAGCCCAGTAACCCTGTAGCGAGTTAACGAAGGAGGCCCCGTTTCCCCGGAGCTGATTCCGTCGCGCGACTTCTGGTGAAGCCAGTAGCCACCTTAATTCAGACTCGTAACCCTGCGGCGTTAAACGAAGGAAGCCCCGTCCCCCGGAACTGTTTCCTTGGCGCGACTTCTGGCGAAGCCAGGTGAGCGCAAAGGAAACAGTGTAGGGAGACGGGGCTTCCGGCGGGAAGTTTAGCGACGCTTACGCCTTGTTGACGGAGCCAAACTCCTCCATGAGCTCCTTGGTGCGGGCAACGATGTTGTCGCGACCAGGCTTGAGGAGCTTGCGGGGGTCAAAGCCCTTGCCCTGCTGATCCTTGCCAGCCTCGATGTACTCGCGAACGCCCTTGGCGAAGACGAGCTGCAGATCGGTGTTGACGTTGATCTTGGAGATGCCCAGGGAGATGGCCTTCTTGATCTGATCCTCGGGGATGCCGGTGCCACCGTGCAGAACGAGGGGCAGGTCGCCGGTCTGAGCCTTGATCTCGCCCAGGCGCTCGAAGGAAAGGCCAGCCCAGTCGGCAGGGTACACGCCGTGGATGTTGCCGATACCGCAGGCGAGGAAGTCAACGCCCAGGTCAGCAATCTGCTTGCACTCAGCAGGATCAGCGAGCTCGCCGCTGGAGGTCACGCCGTCCTCGGTGCCGCCGATGCCGCCGACCTCGGCCTCGATGGACATGCCCTTGGAGTGGGCAAGCTCAACGAGCTCCTTGGTGCGGTCGAGGTTAAGCTGGAAGGTCTCCTCGTGAGACCCGTCATACATGATGGACGTGAAGCCGGCCTCGATGCACTTGAAGCAGTCCTCGTAAGAACCGTGATCGAGGTGAAGGGCGACGGGAACGGTAACGCCCGTGGCCTCGACGGCAGCCTTGACCATGTCGGCGCAGACCTTGAAACCGCCCATCCACTTAGCGGCACCAGCGGTGCACTGAAGGATCAGCGGAGACTTGGCCTCCTCGGCGGCCTGGAGAATAGCC
>CAVHBE010000200.1:2039-3890 GCA_963634045.1 Methanobrevibacter smithii | reverse complement strand
GGCACCGAGACCGTACTTGCCGGCTTCGGCCTTCTTGAGCATGTCTGCTGCGTTGACGAGCATAAAAGAAACCTCCTGTAAGGTTGCTCCGATAACGCCTGAGATTTTACCACGACATACCCGAGCATAAACGTTCGTTTGTTCACGAATACCATCCGATTGGACAAGTTTTGACCGTTTGCCCCGCAGAATCGACCCACTGGGGAAAATAGCTTGACGATTGAGCGGTCTTCGTGGTTCGAAAGACGGCTTCGAGCCTACATCTGCATAAACGGGTTCTGCATAAGTTCGCGCGCCATCGTGGTCGAATCGCCATGGCCCGTCAAGCAAACGGTATCGGGCGGAAGCGTCTTGGCAAGTTTGGAGAGCGAGCGCATAATCGCCGCCTCGTCACCGCCGGAAAGATCAGTACGACCGTGGCTGCCCGGGAAAAGCGTGTCGCCCACAAAGGCGATGTTCCCCTGCTCGGTCGCGGCGAACAGGACGATGCCGCCCGGCGTATGCCCCGGCGTCTCGATCACCTGCAGGCAGACGTCGCCCACCTCGATTGTATCGCCCTCGGCAAGCAAACGCGTCGGCTCACCCGGATCGGGCGTCTCGATACCCCACATGGCGCGCTGCTCCTCGATATTTGCGCGAGGTACCGTCACGTCCTTAGCGCACAACTCATATAGTGCGCTGTCGCCAACGACAGCTCGAACCCCGGCAACCCCGCCAACATGGTCGGCATGACCGTGCGTGCAGACAGAGCCGAGTACGCGCACCTCGGGATGCGCGGTGCGGATATGCTCCACAAGACGCTCGCCCTCCCACGCCGGATCGACGATTAAGCACTCGTCATTCGAAATCACGGCGTAGCTGTTGGTCTGAATCGGGCCGTTGACGAGCGCCTCAATCGAAGCCGCGCCTCGGGGTGTCAGGTCCAAAGTCATATCGCCCATGCGCATACCCTCCTTCTAAAATACGTTCGAGGCACCAAACGATGCCTCGAACGTAACCAATATCTATGATGCTGAGAGGCTCTCGCACCTACACACGACGCTTGAGCTGAGCTCCGCCTTCGCCGGGCATCAGGCGGCGCGCGTCGTAGACCGAGTCAACGCTACTGATAGAGGCCAACAGCGGATCCAGACCACTCGCGTCCGAGATCTCGACCATAAAGCGCAGGGTTGCAATACCCTCGCGGTTAGTCGAGGTGGCGGCGGAAAGGATATTGCCGCCTGCATCGCCAATGGCAATGGTGACGTCCTTGAGCAGGCCCATGCGGTCCAGGCACTCGACCACGATCTCGACCTGGAAGAGGGTGTCGGCAGCACCATCCCACTCTACGTCAATCATGCGCTCGGGGTGCTCCATGAGGCCCTTGACGTTGGGGCAGTTGGCGCGATGCACCGAAACGCCACGACCGCGCGTGATGAAGCCGACGATGTCGTCGCCCGTCACGGGGTTGCAGCAATGAGCCAGACGGACTAACAGGCCGCTGTTGCTCTCGCCCTTGACGATAATGCCGTTACTGGCGCTCTTGCCGCGCTTTTGCGGCTTGCGGTTGGAGCCGCGAGCAGGCTGTTTCACGACCTCGGCGATAGCCTCGGCCTTGGTGAGCTGTTCCTCGGGCTTGGGGTCCAAGATTTGCTCGACCTTATTGCCCACAGCGCGCGGGGCAACCTTGCCGGCGCCGACGGCGGCAAACAGATCCTCGAGCTGCTTGAAGTTAAACTGCTCCGCCACGGCGTTGAGCGCACGCGTGGAGCGCGGCGTGGAGATGCCATACCCGCGTTTGCGCAGGTCCTTGGCCAGCATATCGCGGCCGGCAGCAGCGTCGTCGTCCTTGGTCGCGGCGGCAAAGTAGCG
>CAVHBE010000200.1:0-2029 GCA_963634045.1 Methanobrevibacter smithii | reverse complement strand
GCGACGGATCTTGGACTTGGCCGAAGGCGTCTTGACGATCTTGAGCCAATCACGCGACGGCTTGGAACTCTTGTTAGTCAGGATCTCAACACGGTCACCCGTCTTAATCTCGTGCGTGAGCGGAGCCACCGCGCCGTTGATTTTGGCGCCGACGCAATGGTTTCCCACCTCGGTGTGAACGGCATAGGCAAAGTCGAGCGGCGTGGAGCCGGCACGAAGCGCCATGACCTCGCCTTTGGGCGTGAAGACAAAGATCTCCTGATCGAAGAGGTCGACCTTCAGCGAATGCAGGTATTCCTTGGCGTCGGTGATCTCATCAGACGCAGCCCAATCGAGCGAATGTTTGAGCCAGTTAATCTGGTCGTCCAGACGCTGGGCATCATTGGTCTTAGACGCAGACGATCCGCCCGACTTCTTATAGAGCCAGTGGGCGGCAATACCGTACTCGGCCTGCTCATGCATCTCATAGGTTCGAATCTGAATCTCGAGCGGACGAGCCGTGGGGCCGATGACCGTCGTGTGGAGCGACTGGTAGTTATTGACCTTGGGCATGGCGATATAGTCTTTAAAGCGACCGGGCATGGGGTGCCACAGCGTATGCACTGCGCCGAGCGTGGAGTAGCAATCGCGCACCGAATGGGTAATAACGCGCAGCGCCACCAAATCGTAGATCTCGGAGAATTCCTTGCCCTTGCGCTTCATCTTTTGGTAGATGGACCAATAGTGCTTGGAGCGGCCGTTGATCTGGAAGCCCTCCAGGCCAATGCGGTTGAGCTCGTCGGTGAGCGTCTTGATGGTCTCGGCCAGATAGCGCTCGCGAACCTCGCGCGACTCAGCCACCATGCGCGCGATGCGCTGGTAGGCGTCGGGCTCAAGGTAGAAGAAGGACAGGTCCTCGAGCTCCCATTTAATGGAGCTCATGCCCAGACGGTCAGCCAAGGGCGCGTACACGTCCATGGTCTCGCGAGCCTTAAACAGGCGACGATCCTCGCGCAGGGCTGCCAGCGTTCGCATGTTGTGCAGACGGTCGGCAAGTTTAACGATGATGACGCGAATGTCCTTGGACATGGCGAGGAACATCTTGCGCAGCGTGAGCGCCTGCTTCTCGTCCATGCTGTCGACTTCGATGTTGGTGAGCTTGGTCACGCCATCGACGAGCTCGGCCACCGTATCGCCAAACAGGCCGGAAACATCGGCAAGCGAAGTCTCGGTATCCTCGACGGTATCGTGCAGCAGCGCGGCGCACACCACGTCACAGTCCATCTTGAGATCGGCCAGAATGATGGCCACCTCGACGGGATGGTTGATGTACATCTCACCCGAGCGCCGCTTTTGGTTGCAATGCTTCTCGGCAGCAAAGCAGTAGGCCTGCTCAACCTTAGAAAAGTCGTCCTCATTCATATATTTGAGGCACAGGCGCTCCAGCTTGTCGTAGCTGTCCGCCATAATCTCGGGCGGCAGCTCATCGGCATGCTTATAGTGCTCCATCTCCGAAAACGGCTGGAGGGTGGAATCATGGGCGGTACGGGCTGCGGCATCCATCGAGGTCCCCTTCCCCTAGGCCCGCGGTACGATCGGGCGGTTAACTTTGGCTAGCATATCAGAAGCGCACGAATCGAGCGCCCAGCTCCGGAAAGCCGAGAACTCCATGCGCGAGCGCAAGCCCTCCAAATAGCGAATTGACCTGCTCAATTGCACGCGGCCGGGGTTTTCGGCCATCGCGATGCGACGAGTGTCGTCAAACCCCGAAACGCGACAGAAACCAAGCTCTTCGAAGATTCCCAGGCCGCTTTCCACCGAACGCTCGTCGACCGGCGTGCGAGCATCGATGGCAAGGCACATCTGCGCGATGTCGATATCGCTCGCGCTAAAGGAATCGTCCCCCGTCTTGCCGCGGTTGGAGCGCCACATGGTCTGCAGCGCGCGATAGAGCGTGACGAGCTCGTCGCGCTCGGGCGCATAGCAGTCGAGCAGGCGCTCGTTAATGCGGGCGTCGCGCGACGAATAGAGCAGATGGATCACGGCGGGC
>CAVHBE010000199.1:4482-9025 GCA_963634045.1 Methanobrevibacter smithii | reverse complement strand
AATGAACACTTAGCCGCAAAATGCCCAGATAGCAAAAGACCGACGATGCAAGAGCATCGTCGGTCTATGCACAAATTTACTCGTGATCTTGGTAAATCTCACGCGGAGCAAGCTCCGAATGTTTGCGTTTTAAGGTCTTAGGGGCCTTATACGTGTTGCTTTCGAAGTCGATGTACTCGGTCTGCTTGAGTAGGCGCTCGATCATCTCCTCGTGATCGAACAACTCCCAGGCCTCATGCACGGCATCGAGTTTAGCGTGCGTCTCGGGACGACGCGGCATAAACAGCGTGCAGCAGTCGGGAGCGGCCTCAGTCGAGATATCGAACGTACCAATCTCCTCGGCGCGCGCGATAATCTCCTGCTTGTCCGAACCGATGAGCGGACGGAACACGGGGATCTTCACGGCCTCGTTAACGGCCATGATATTCTCAAGCGTTTGGGAGGCAACCTGTCCAAGCGATTCGCCCGTCACGATGGCCTTGGCGCCCTCGATGTGCGCAATGCGCTCGGCAACCGAATACATAATGCGGCGATACATGATCACGCGCAGGTTGCTGGGACAGGTGACCGAAATCTCACGCTGACAGTCGCCAAACGGCACCACGTACAGGCGGCCGATCTGGACACCCGGCTCAAGCGCACGGATGATGTCCTGCACCAAATACTCGCTCGTATCGGGCGTCTGCGGACGACCAGAGAAATGTACCGGCACGCACACCGCGCCGCGACGCGCGAGCATCCAGGTCGCCACCGGAGAATCGATACCCGATGACAGCAGCGTCACGACCTTGCCGGCAGAACCAACCGGCAGACCGCCCACGCCGCGCTCGGAGCGCGCGTACACATAAACGCTACCCTGGACCACCAGTACGTGCACCATCGCATCGGGGTCATGCATTTGAACCTTTTTATCGGGGAAGGCCTCGCACAACACCTCGCCCACCTGACGGTTGATGTCAATCGAGGTGAGCTCATAGTCGGTATTGGAGCGCTTGGCGTGCACCTTAAACGAATCGAAGGAACCAAACTCGCGCAGCGCCTTCACGGCGGCGGCACAGTACTCCTGAGGGTCGCGATTGGTGTGATACGCCAAAGACACACGGGCAACGCCGGGAACGGTGCGAATGACACGCGCCGCCTCGTCGGCCTGATGCTCGTTAAAGGTCACGAGGATATAACCGGAAATTCGAGACACGGCATTCACGGAAAAGGCGGCCAAGGCCGCCTTGATGTTATCCATGAGGATATGCTCAAAATGTGCGCGGTTCTTACCCTTCAGTCCAACCTCGTGATAGTGGACCAGGCAGACGCGAGCCGCCATTTAGGCTTCAGCAACCTTGTGGCCGAGCGCCTTCTCGTAACGGGCCTCGTCGTAAGAGATGTCGCCGTCGACAATCTCGTCCATAGCCATCGAGATGGTATCGGCACCGGAAAGCCCGATGGTGATGTCATCGACATCCTGGACGGCAAGCACGCGGTTGTGCTGGCCACGCAGCATGCTATTGATGTCGCAGGCGCGCTTGGAGGCAAGCGAAGCGAGCAGGAAGCGGTTGTGATCGGTCTTCTCCAGAAGATCGTCAATGCAAGGCTTTACAACGGACACGGACCTCAGATCCTTTCATGCATATCGAGAACGCGAACGAGCTCATCGGTCGCGCGGTCGAGATCGTCATTAACCACGACGTCGTCGTAGCGGTCGGCAAGGGCAAGCTCATCGGCGGCGTTTGCCATACGCAGCTCAATCGTCTCGGGCGTCTCGGTACCGCGACCGACTAGACGCTCGCGGAGCACCTCAAGCGAAGGCGGCTTGATAAAGATCAGCACGGCCTCGGGGAAACGCTCCTTCACCTGCAGGGCGCCCTGGACATCGATCTCCAAAATCAGAGATGCGCCAGAGGCGAGCTTGGATGTGACCTCGCTCACCAACGTGCCGTAGCAGTTACCGTGGACCTCGGCCCACTCAACAAACTCACCGTTTGCCACGCGGCGGTCGAACTCCTCGCGCGTCAGAAAAAAGTAGTTGACGCCGTCGACCTCACCTTTGCGTGGTGCTCGCGTGGTAGCCGAAACCGTCAGGCCCAGGTTCGAGCGGCGCTCGCGCACACGAGTGACGAGCGTACCCTTGCCTGCGCCTGACGGTCCAGAAATCACAAAGAGCTTGGAATCCTGAGCGCTCACTTATTTGGTCAGCTGCTCGAGGAGCTGCTCGCGCTGACGGACGCCGAGGCCCTGGACGCGACGGGTAGCGGAGATACCGAGCTCCTCCATGATCTTGGCGGCCTTGGCCTTGCCATAACCAGGAAGAGACTCGATGAGGGTGGAAACCTTCATGCGGGAAGCGATGGGGTCATCGGAGTTGAGCACGGACTCGAGGGACTTCTCGCCCTTCTTGATCTGCTCGCGAAGCTCAGCGCGGGCGTGACGTGCGGCAGCAGCCTTCTCAAGAGCCTGCTTGCGCTGCTCATCGGTAAGCTGAGGGAGTGCCATTCGAACCTCCAAGTAGTTGGGTTATATCTGATTCAATAATTGGCATTTTAGCACGTAGAACGTACAAAATGCCCAATCGCGGCTCCATAGGTTAGACGATACCCGCAAAAAGTGCAATATACTGCGCCCAAAGTTAAGCCCCTGACCTGCGATTCCACACAAAGGATGGGAAAGTTTACGCAGGCACAGGGGCTATTTTGTGCTAATGAGACCCAAAAGTGGTGACTTAGGGGAATCTTTTACGCGACGTTTTCGACCAGCTCGGCAACAATGGCGTCAAAGGCGGCAACCGGATCGTCGGCGCCGGTGATGGGACGGCCCACCACAATGTGGCTTGCGCCGCGCTCGATAGCCTGGGAAGGCGTCGCCACGCGGGACTGGTCGCCTAAGGCGGCACCCACCGGACGCACGCCTGGAGTCACGATCAGGGCATCAGGACCCAGCAGCTCACGCATGTCGTGAGCCTCCATCGGCGAGCACACGATGCCATCGATGCCACTGGCCTGAGCGAGCTTTGCCAGGCGGGCGGCCTCCTCAGCCACGGGCGACTCGACGCCGATCTCGCTCAAGGCATCCTGATTCATGCTCGTGAGAACGGTGATGGCAACGAGCTTGGCGCGGTCCTCGCGCGCCTCCTCGGCACCCTCGCGGCAGGCAGCGAGCATGGCGCCCGAACCCAAGCCGTGAACCGAGAGCAGGTCGGCACCGGCAAGCGAGGCCGAACGGGCGGCACCGCGAACCTGATGCGGAATGTCATGGAACTTAAGGTCAAGGAAGACCTTAAAGCCCAGGTCCTTAAAGGTCTTGACGATCTGGGGACCCTCAGCGTAATAGAGCGTCATGCCAACTTTGAGCCAAGCGGCATGGCCCGAAAGCTCGTGGGCGAGCTCGAGCGCACGCTCACGATCGCAGTCGAGGGCGACGATTACGCGGTCGCGGGCATCGGTCTCTAGCATTCGAAAGCACCTACCAGCTCGTTGATGTCCTTTACGCCCTGGGACTCGGCCCAGGCCTCGAGCTCATGCGCGATCTTGAGCGAAGCGCACGGATCGACGAAGTTGGCCATGCCGACCGACACGCAGGTGGCGCCGGCCAGGATAAACTCGGCCGCATCCT
This sequence comes from Methanobrevibacter smithii, assembly GCA_963634045.1. GTDB lineage: Bacteria > Actinomycetota > Coriobacteriia > Coriobacteriales > Coriobacteriaceae > Collinsella. The sequence continues at coordinate 5,422 of CAVHBE010000199.1, read as the reverse complement.
CGCCGGTCATGACACCGCCGACACCGTTGATGGGGATATCGACGGCCTGGGCAACCTCCCAGACCATGCGCACGGCGATGTGGTGGCACAGCGGGCCCGAAAGGCCGCCTTTGGGCTTGGCCACGCGGGACTTGCGGGTATGGACGTCGATGGCCATGCCCTGGATGGAGTTGATGACCGAAAGGCCGTCGGCGCCGGCAGCCTCGAGTGCCTTGGCGATCTCGGCGACGTTGACCGGCGCCATCTTCACGAACAGCGGCTTATCGGTCACCTTGCGGCAGGCAGCCATAACGGAAGAGGCGCCCTCGGGCGTGGAGCCCATGGCGGCACCGCCGGCGGCGATATTGGGGCAGCTCACGTTGATCTCGTAGCCGGCAGCCCAGGGGCACAGCTCGACATACATCTCGAGTGCGCGGACAAACTCGTCAACGGAGTGGCCGGCAACCTGACAGATGACCTGACAGCCGTCCTTGGACAGCTGTTCGAGCCACGGACCAGACTCGCGGGCAAAGGCGGCCACGCCGGGGTTCTGAAGGCCCACGGAGTTGATCATACCGCCGGGAATCTCGGCCATGCGGGGCGCGGGGTTGCCAGGCCAGGGCTCGGCAGCGCAGCCCTTGGTGGTGATGGCGCCCAGCTGGGAAACATCAAAGAAGTTCTGGAACTGCCAACCGTAGCCAAAGGTACCGGCTGCGGTGTTGATGGGGTTCTGCATCTTGACGCCGCCGAAATCGACGGCCATGTTCACGGTACCCACTAGAAGACCACCACCTTGGAAGCATCGAACACGGGGCCGCACATGCAAGCACCCTTCATACCGTCGACCGTCTCGACATTGCAGGTGTTGCAGGCGCCAAAGCCACAGCTCATCATGCGCTCAAGCGACACCTCGCAGTACGCACCGGCCTCGGCCGCAGCGGCGGCGACTTTCTTCATCATG
>CAVHBE010000199.1:0-4472 GCA_963634045.1 Methanobrevibacter smithii | reverse complement strand
GTGCAAAAACCGTGCGTGCCCAGCGTGCCATCATCGGTGCAAACGTTGACCGTGGCGCCCAGCGCGCGGAACTCATCGACACCCACGGCCTTGGACGCGGTACCAAAGCCCAGGCACACATCCACGTCAACACCCTGCTCGGCAAGCATACCGGCCAGGCACAGCACAGGAGGAACGCCGATGCCACCGGCGACGAGCAGGGCCTTCCTGGTGCCCTCGGGTACCATCCAGCCACGGCCACCGGGGCCCAGCAGGTTAGAGGTGGAGCCAGGGCCCATCTGGGACAAACGACGGGTATCGTCGCCCACGACGGCGTACCACAGCTCGACGGTGCCGGCCTCGGCGTCGGCGCGGTAGTAGCTCAGGGGCACGCGAAGCAGCGAGGACGCATCGCCGGGTACGGCGATGTTCACAAACTGACCGGGCTTGAGCGCACTTGCAAGCTTGGGGGCCGAGATGACGAGCGAGAAGATGCCGTCGGCAATCTCCCGGTTCGAGACGACCTCGAAGTCGTGCATGCGTGCAGTGGAAGGTGTGGGCATAGACGCTCCAATCCCCCATGCGGTTGCATGGTCCAAACGAATAGAAAGCGCGGCACCGCAAGGGCGCCGCGCACAAAAGCGATAAGGCTATGCTAGCAGATGCAGCCGTCGGCGAGCGTCTGCTTACCGCCGACAAACACATCGGTGGCACGACCGGTGAGCGTGCGGCCGGCAAAACCGGAGTTCTCGGCGCGCGACTCGTAACCGTCCTCGCCAACCGTCCAGGTTGCGGAGGGGTCGAACACAGTCAGGTCGGCAACGGAGCCCGCCTTGACCTGAACCTGGTCGAGACCCAGGATCTCACGCGGCTTGATGGCCATGAGCTCGACCATGCGGCCCATGCTCATCTTGCCCGTGTTGACCAGCTCGGTGAGTACGAGCGACAGCGAGGTCTCGAGGCCGATCATGCCAAAGGGCGCAAGCTCGAACTCACGGGCCTTCTCCCACGGGGTGTGAGGAGCGTGATCGGTGACGATAACGTCGACGGTGCCGTCGATGACGCCCTGACGGATGGCCTCGGCATCCTCCTCGGTACGCAGCGGCGGGTTGACCTTGAGCGAGGTGTTGTAGGTCTCGTCCAGGTCGTTCTCGGTCAGGAACATGTGGTGCGGGGTAGCCTCGCAGGTAACCTGAACGCCAGCGGCCTTACCGGCACGCACGATCTCCAGGCCATGGGCGGTGGAGATGTGCTGGATGTGCAGCTTGGCACCAGTCAGCTTGGCGATCTCGATGTCGCGGGCGATCTGGAGCTCCTCGCCGGCAGCCGGCCAACCCTCGAGGGCCAGACGGGTCGAGACCTTGCCCTCGTTGATCTGGCCGTGGCCGACCAGGTCCTCGTCCTGGCAGTGGCTCATAAAGACCTTGCCGAACATCTTGCCGTAGTCCATGCAGCGACGGAGCATGCCCGCGCCCTGCACGCCGCGACCGTCGTCGGTGAAGGCGACAGCACCATGGGCGACCATATCACCCATCTCGGACATGGCCTCGCCCTTAAGACCGCGGGTCATGGCGCCCGACGGATAGACGCGGCAGTGACCGACCTCGGCAGCACGGGACTTGACGAACTCCACGACGGTGCCGTTATCGGTGACGGGATCGGTGTTGGGCATGGCGCACACGCCGGTAAAGCCGCCCTTGGCAGCTGCGCGGGTACCGCTCTCGATGTCCTCTTTGACCTCGTAGCCGGGCTCGCGAAGGTGAACATGCATATCCACCAGGCCGGGGACGAGGTACTTGCCGGAAAGGTCGCGGACCTCGGCTCCCTCGACGGCGAGATTCTCGCCGACCTCGGCGATCTTGTCGCCGTCAATCAGGACGTCAACGACACCGTCAAGCTCGACGGACGGGTCGACGACGTGGGCATTCTTAAGAAGCAAGGCCATTATCGGCACCTCCAAGCAGCAGATACAGGATAGCCATACGCACGCAGATACCGGCGTAGACCTGCTCCAGGATGACGGAGCGTTGCGGGTGGTCGGCCATATAGGAGTCGAACTCGACACCGCGGTTGATGGGGCCCGGGTGGCAGATGATCGCATCGGGCTTCATGAGCTTCTCGCGGTCCTTGGTCAGGCCGAAGAGCTTGTGGTACTCGCGAATCGTGGGGAACGGGGCACCCTCGAGGCGCTCCTGCTGCACGCGCAGCATGTAGACGACGTCCAGCTCGGGCAGGACGGAATCGAGGTCGCTCGTCACGTGGTCGCAGCCCAGAACCTCGGGCGCCGGCGGCAGCAGCGTGCCGGGGGCGACGGCGTAGGTCTCGCAGCCCATGATCTTCAACGCGGGGATCAGCGAGCCGCAAACGCGGGAGTGGGAGATGTCGCCGACGACGGCGACCTTCAGACCGTGGAAGTCACCCTTGTGCTCCCAGATGGTATACAGGTCGAGCAGAGCCTGCGTGGGGTGGTTGTGCTTGCCGTCACCGGCGCAGATGACGCTCGCGGGCGAGTTCTGCGTGACGATGTAGGGCGCGCCGGCGTGCTTATCACGCACGACGATGCAGTCGATCTTATAGGCGTTGAGGGTCTCAACGGTGTCGACGAGGCTCTCGCCCTTGACCGTGGAGGTCGAGGAGCCGCCAAAGTTGAGGCTATCGGCCGAAAGACGCTTCTCGGCGAGCTCGAAGGAGCTACGGGTGCGCGTCGAGGGCTCGTTGAACATGTTGACGATGGTCTTACCCTTGAGCGTGGGGACCTTCTTGATCGCACGCTCGTTGACCTCGGAGAACGCCTTGGCGGTCTCGAGGATGAGCTTGATGTCCTCTTCGGAGTACTCGGTAATGTCGATCAGGTGCTTATGGTTGAACGCCACGGTACTACTCACCTCCCAGCGGCGCAGAACCCACGTGGGAGCCCGGCGCGACGTCGTTGATCTCGACGGCGGTGTGGCCGTCGACTTCCTTCATATATAGATGCACGTTCTCCTCATGCGACGAGGGAACGTTCTTGCCGACAAAGTCCGGCGAGATGGGGAGCTCGCGGTGGCCGCGGTCAACGAGGACTGCCAACTCAATGCGACTCGGACGGCCCAGGTCCATGACGGCGTCGAGAGCGGCGCGGATGGTACGGCCTGTATACAGGATGTCGTCCACCAGCACGACGCGCTTGCCGTCGACGCTAAAGGGAATGTTGGTGGCGTGGATCGCGGGAGCGAAATTGGTCGCATAGTCATCGCGGTAGAAGCTGATGTCCAGGCTGCCGAGCGGAACTTCGACGCCCTCGATCTCCTTGATCTCCTCGGCGAGCTTCTTTGCCAGAAGGTCGCCGCGCGTGACGATGCCGACCAGAGCGAGGTCTTCACAGCCCTCGTTGCGCTCGAGAATCTCGTGCGCGATGCGGGTCATCGCTCGATTGACGGCGGTCTCGTCCATGATGACCGCCTTGGGGGAAGTCGTGCCCATCGATCTCCTTCCTCACATGTCTTGACTGCTGACACAGTCAAAAAAATAGATGCCCGACCGCTTAAAGCGGACCAGACACCCACAGGAAGGGCTGCTCTTTGGCAGCTATGTAATTCCATGTGGGTATCTCGTACCCCTTTAATGGTCAAGGGATAGTGTAGCCAACCTCGAGCTTAATTGCGAGCATAAATACAGAGCAATCCGTAAACGGAGCCCAATGCTCCATAAACCTATATATATTTGTGGGACGAGCTTGAAAACGCACGCACGAGCTGGCATAATCCCCTCTGCTGCACGCAAATCGGATCTACGTCCAGGGCCGTGGCGTGGGCACTATCGCCAAAAGAGGAATATCTCTGTGTAGATTGCGCACAGGGAGCGACTTCTGTGCTATAGTTCAGGCTTGTTTGTTAACGCGACATGTTCGTTTGTCGCCCAAGGAGGGTCAGTTATGTCCAAAGTTTGCGAAGTTTGCGGTAAGCACCCCGTTGCCGGTCGCTCCATCAGCCACTCTCACCGCGTCACCAACCGTAAGTTCCGCCCCAACATCCAGCGCGTCTACGTCGTCGTCGATGGTCACCGTCGCAAGATGAACGTTTGCTCCACCTGCCTCAAGTCCGGCAAGGTTGCGCGCTCCTAAATAAGGTCTTACCAACAAGTACCTCGGACTCTCCGGGTCAAAGACCTCGCGTTCATATAGAACTTACCAAAGGCGTCCTCCCCTACGGAGGGCGCCTTTTTGCACTCATTGGGGACAGGCTTACATGAGTGCTTTCACGCATTGGGGACAGACGTGACGTACACATGCGGCGCCATGATCAGGTCCTGCCCAGCCTCACGCAGCCTCCCTCCAGCCCACAGTGGCCTTGGTCACGCTTGTAGCGCCAATGCCGGTGATACGGGCAATTTGCTTGACCGTGAGATGTGCCCGCCTGAGCCTCAGCAGACAGGCATCGCGATCGGGGCGTGGCAGGGCCTTGAGCAGCGCAGGATCTATGCTCGGCAGGACTTCGTGCGCAATGGAAAGGGCC
>CAVHBE010000198.1:0-7872 GCA_963634045.1 Methanobrevibacter smithii | reverse complement strand
GCGCACGGTGGAGCGTTTGAGCGGACTGGTGCTTCTCTGAGACATGGGCTTCCTTTCGTGTCTGATAGGGCGAAACGCCATTGTTGCACACTAAAGCGCACTTCAGACAAGCACGATGCGAAAAGCGCCCGCGCCGTGCTTGCGCAGGCGCCCCGCCGTCAGATGCAGCTAGTCCTCGTCTTTTTGGTCTGCGAGCAAGCCTGCGGACTCCAAGCCCAAAATCTCGTCGGCCTCCCGCGCGTCTTCCAGCGCGTCGATATCCTTGAGCTTGCGCTCCATAACGTTGGTGCGCGTGGTGATGATGCCCTCGACCGTTTTACCCGCGGTCTCGATCTGCTGTTGGGCGCGGCGCAGCGCCGCCTGATAGCGCGGCAGCTCGGCCTTGACGGCAGAAAGCACGCGCAGCACGTCGTCGGTACGTTTTTGCAACTTAAACGTCTGGTAGCTCATCTGCAGGCTGTTGAGGATGGCCGCCATGGTGCTGGGGCCGGCAACGTTGACGTGATAGTCGCGGCCCAGGGTCTCGATAAGCCCGGGGCGGCTGACGACCTCGGCATACAGGCCCTCAAACGGAACGAACATAATGCCAAAGTTGGTGGTCGCGGGCACGCTCAGATACTTTTCGCAGATGTCTTTGGCCTCGCGCTTCACCATGGCGTCGAGCGTCTTGCGCGCGGTGGCCACCGCCTCGGCATCACCCGACTCTTGCGCGTCGAGCAGATGCTCGTACGCGTCGCCCGGGAATTTGGAGTCAATCGGCAGCAGCACGGAATCGCCCTCGTCTACCGGCAGCTTGACGGCAAACTCAACGCGCTCCGAGGCGCCAGGCTTGGTGGCGACGTTTTCCAGATACTGGTCGGGCGTAAGGATGTCCGCCAGGATTGCACCCAGCTGTACCTCGCCCAAAATGCCACGCGCCTTGACGTTGCCCAGCACGCGCTTAAGGTCGCCCACGCCGGTGGCGATAGATTGCATATCGCCCAGGCCCTTATACACGGCCTCGAGCTGGTCGCTCACCTGCTTAAACGATGCAGACAGGCGGTCGTTGAGCGTACGGGAGAGTTTCTCGTCCACCGTCGCGCGCATCTGATCGAGCTGCACGTTGTTGTCCTTGCGGATGGCGCCCAGCTGGGCATCGACCGTCTCGCGCACCTTGTCCAGGCGGTGCTCGATGCCCTCGCGGTTGGCGCCGAGCTGTTGGGCCGTCTCGCGACGCAGGTCATCCATGCGGTCGCCGGCCTGCGAGAACTCACGCGCGATGGTCAGGTAGCGCTGCTGCTCCACGGCGGCATCGGTTGTCTGCTGCTGCGCGATGGCATTTGCCGTACGGCGGGTTTCTGCCAACGCGACGTTGAGGGTGTCGAGCGCGTTGTTGGCCTGCTCGAGCGCAGCCAGCATCTCTGCCCCGCTATCGCCGCGCTCCCGCAGCTCGGCGCGAAGGCCCTTAAGCTGCAGGGCACAAGCCACAGCAACCCCCACCGCCACCAAGGCGATCACAACAAGCACGATATCAATAGCAGACATAGACTCCGCCCAACAAACCTCATCGACTATCAATCAAAACCGCGATCAATCTTACCCCGCCACACGCATCGGGCGCTCCACGGCAATCGGGCAAATGGATTTTGGGCCACAGGCATCAAAACGCTAACTCTCCCAGCCGGCGCGGATGGTTGTTACGACATCGCCCAGGCGCTGGCCGAGAGCTGCCAAGTGTTCAAGTACCTCACTGGGCGAGGCGCCGTTGAGAATGCACGTGAGGGCATATGAGGCCAAGAAGATTGCCGCGAGCCCCAACGGAATCAGCACGATCATCGCCAGCGTACGCAGGCGCTGGGTCCAACGACGGCGACGCGCACGACGTTTGTCGAACGCAAGCTCCTGCGCATATGAATCTTGCTGTACGGAATAGGCTCCTGGGTCCGCCTCACCCGCAGACGATACCGCGGACGCGGCGTTTTGCGCAGGAGGCTGGACGGCCGCCCCTTGCATTTGCATCTCCATAAGCCGTTGCTGCTGGCGCAACATGCGCTCGGCTTGTTGCCGCGGGGTCTCAAGAAACAGATCCATGTTGGCCTCCTCAATCGGAGCATTCGACGCTTACGCCCAGCATCACGCACCGCCAAGGCCACGGCAACGCAATCCGTAGCAATAGCTGCAAAGTTTCTTGTTGACAAAAGCTGTCGAAAACCTCAACAACTCCCCTACCAGCACTTTCTCTGAGCTTTTTTATCGAATGATCTTTTGCCCTTCCGCCCTTACGCCAACCGACCAAAACCTAACCAAAAGCTTGACGGAAATTGTGAAGACCGGAACCCCACACAAAAAGTGCCGCCCCAAAGGGGCGACACACAAACTTCTAATCAGCTTTTCAGTAACGAGCACGCGACGACCCGAAGCGGGCCGGGAGGGCCGGACTACCTTCCCTCAACGCGACCCTGCGAAGCCGTGAGCGAGGAGGGAAGGTAGTCCGGCCCTCCCGGCCCAGCTCACGCTAGCACCACGCGCTAGTAGTTCACCACCTGTTCCTCAAAGTACGCCTTCGGGTGGTTGCACACCGGGCACACCTCGGGCGCCTCGGCACCAACATGCAGGTGCCCGCAGTTCAAGCACTTCCACACCTTTACGCCCTCGCGCTCAAACACCTCGCCCGATTCAATGCGCTCGACGAGCTTGTTGTAGCGCTCCTCGTGGGCCTTCTCGACAGCACCGACGCCACGGAACTTCGCGGCGATCTCGGCAAAGCCCTCCTCCTCGGCGGTCTTGGCAAACTCGTCATACATCGTGGTCCACTCGTAGTTCTCGCCCGCGGCGGCGTCGCGCAGGTTGTCCAGAGTGCCCGGAACGGCGCCGTCGTGCAGATACTTAAACCACAGCTTGGCGTGCTCGGACTCGTTGCCCGCCGTCTCGGCAAAGATATTCGAGATCTGAACGTAGCCGTCCTTTTTGGCCTTGGATGCATAGTAGCGATACTTGGTGTGTGCCTGGGACTCACCGGCAAAAGCAGTCTCGAGGTTCTTCTTGGTCTGAGAGTTCTCAAAATCCATAGGTGTACTTCCCTTCAACGCATGCCGCCCATAGGCTTTGAGCGGCCTTATCTTTAGGATGCCCCCCATGCCGAGAATTTAAACCTTATAATCCTGTTCTTCAGATTCGAGCGAGCTATACACTCAGCCAACGATCGCCCTCGGAGCGGCAAAAGCCCTCGCGCTCCAGATCGGCAAGGATGCTTGCGACCAGCTCGCGCTCGACCGGCTCTCGGCCGGCTGCCGTCTCCATCTCGTTAACGCCTGCAACGGCTTCATCGAGCGTAATACCTGTCGGCTGCCCATCGCGCGCTGCCAGCAGCATGCGCACAATGTGGGCGCGCTTTTGGCGACGCGAGCCCTCAAACTTGGACTGACGACTATAGCCCGCCGACCGCCTGGACGGATTGGGCAGCGTCTTTTTAAGATACGCGCCGTAATCCAGCAACGCGTAATACCACGCGCGCGGCGTGTCGGCATCGTCTTGAGGCGCGGCAAAGGGCGCAATCTCATCCGCCGCCGCACCGGGGGCCGCCGGACAGGCAGCTTGAATCAGCGGCACCAGCTCGCGATCGGGAACGGCCGGCACATCGGGAAAGAAATGATGCAAAAAGACCGTGCGCACGTTGGTCTCCAGATACACGCCCGGAAGATCGAATGCAAACGAACGGATGCCCTGCGCCGTTGCCGGGCCAATGCCGGGCAACGCGACCAGATCGTGCATCTCACGCGGAAACTCCCCATCCCAGTCCTCCACAACGCACTGTGCAGCCCTGTGAAGCGCCAGGGCGCGGCGATTGTAGCCCATCCCCTGCCACGCATCCAAGACATCGGAAGGGGCGGCCTGAGCAAGCGCCCGGACAGTCGGAAAGCGATCGAGCCACGCCGGCATGCGCGTCTCCACGCGCGGCACCTGCGTCTGCTGCAGCATGACCTCGGAAAGCCAGATGATATACGGGTCGCGCGTGCGGCGCCACGGAAGGTCGCGATAACGCAGGACCCCTTCCGAACGAATCATCGAACGAAAGGGGTCCTGAATCATGACAATGCTCCTTATGCGGCGCTATTCCTCCCGGCAAGCATACGCGCAAGCGGCGTACTCGGGAAACGCATCGCGGTCGGCGAACTTGGGATCGACAGCCGGAAACTGGCGATGGGCGACGATATCGCCGAGCGAAACGGAATCGAGATAGTCGCGCATCAGCGCCTGGGCTCCGGCCCACAGGGGATGATAGCAGCACGTGCCCATGCGCGCACAGTCGCCATCGGGCGCGGTGCAATCGTTCATAACCATGGGGCCCTGAACGGCCTCTACGACCTGACGGATCGTGACATCGTCGGGGCTCACCTTAAGGCGCATGCCGCCATGAACACCACGCAGGCTCTCCACAATGCCGGCCTGAACCAAGCCGTGCTGAATCGAACGGGCAAACGAATACGGAACATTGACCTCTTCGGCAGCAGTGCGAACAGAAAGCAACCGCTCCGGCTCCCCGGCAAGCATCGCAAGCATGCGAAGGGCATAATCAGTCTTCCTCGATATGTCCATGTTTCCCCTTTCAAGGAATACGAACAGCTCGAACGAGCTCCGGGGCCGAGCTTGTGTCGAGACGCCAAATGACCGCCTGAACAACCAAATTATAAAATGGGTGTTCACTGAATGCCGCACTTGAAGACTAGCTGAATCAGGTACGGCCTAAAGTGCAATTTAGTATAACCGAACCCCCTGCTTCATTGAACAGATGTTGCGCAACAAACCCCCTGTTTGAACACATATATCAGTAGAGGCCGGCTCGCTCGTTGCAAATGCGGTGATTTGGATAAAGAGGCATATAAGATCGAGGGCCTATTAAACGCAAAAAGCCACGTCCGAAGACGTGGCTTTAATTGCGTTGGCGGGAAGTACGGGGCTCGAACCCGCGACCTCCGACGTGACAGGCCGGCGCTCTAACCAAACTGAGCTAACTCCCCAGGCAGTCGTTCGCGTTTGTTTCCGCTCGCGTGCGCTGCGGGGATTAGTATACACAGAAGTCTGTCCGCCGCGCAACAACTTTTTTGAAAAAGTTTTTCGGTCCCTCCGGGAGGGTCTCCGGGGCCGGCTGGCGCGGGTTGAGTTTGCTGCTCTACAGTCCTGCGCAAGACGGAAAGCACATTAAGTGCTTTCCTTTGCGTGCGGAACTCGCGACAAACTCAACCCGCGCCAGCCGGCCCCGGAGACCCTCCCTGCCGTCACTTGCTTCAAAGACTTTGTTCCTCGCCGCTTCCGCGGCTCGAGGTCCCCGTTCTCCTCGGCGGGGTTGTCTAAGATTGTTGTTGAACTTCGGCCTTTGGCTCAAAGAAAAACGGGAGATGCGATCTGCATCCCCCGTTTTTGTTGCACCTACTCTAGGTCAATAAATTTGATGCTCAGAATCTTGCCGTCCTTGACAAGCATTCTGGCCATGGTGGGGCCTCGGGTGCCTCTTGGATAGCTGGCACTGCCTGGGTTGAGGACCAGGCAGCGACCCACTTGGGCTTCTTTGGTTACGTGGGTGTGACCGTTGATAGCTACGTCCACGGATCCCACCGGGAGGTCTTCACGGTAGTGGGCTACGGCGAACTTGAGGCCTTCGTAGGTAAAGAGCGCCAAGCGGTCCACATCGGGGCCGTAGTCGCGGTAGTAGTCGTTATTACCCAGCACCGCTCGCACGGGGGCGATGGTGCGCAGGTGCTCGTAGTCCATCTCCGACGTAAGGTCACCGGCGTGGATAATCAGATCCGCACCCTTAAGCTCGTCCAAGAGCGCAGGCGAAAGATAGCCGTGGGTGTCCGAGATAATGTCGATACGCTTGGCGCTTGCACTGTTCATGGGATCCCTTCCGCAAAACGATTTGGTGCATTCATGCAAAAAGCCCCACGGCTCCGCAGACGATTTTGGTCTACAGGGCTGCGGGGCCAGTGTACTAGAGGCTCAGGGCCTTTTTGAGTGGCACGACGCGACGGCGCGAAACCGGTACGCGTTCGTCGACGCCCGTAATGCCCAGCTGGATAGCGCCCGAGGGAACCGTCTCGACGTCGGTGACACACGCCAAGTTGACGATATAGCGGCGGTGAACGCGGAAGAAGCCAAAGTCGCAGAGCTTGGCCTCGAACTGTGCCAGCGAGGTCGTGGACAAAAAGCGGTCATCGACCGTATAAATACAGGAGTAATCGTCCTTGGCCATAATAAAGCGAATGTCGTCCACGGGGATGAGGACCTTGCGGCCGCCCTTTTCCACCGGGATGCGCTCGATGGTCACCTTGCTGTCCGTGACAGGCTTGGCGCGTTGCATAACCTTATCGATCGCTCGATCCAGGCGAGCCTCCTCGACCGGCTTCATCAGATAGTCGACGGCATCCACATCAAACGCCTCGACCGCATGATCGCTGTACGCGGTTACGAATACGATCGCCGGCGGATTCTTGAGCTTATGCAGTGCCTCGGCAAGTTGCAGACCCGAAGCGCCAGGCATCGAGATATCGAGGAACACAACATCGACGCGGCTCTCCATAAGCATCTCGATAGCGGAGCGAACGCTCGACGCTTCTGTGATCGTGCCGATCTTGCCCGTCTGCTCGAGCAAGAAGCGAAGTTCCGAACGGGCCGGGGCCTCATCATCCACAATCATCGCACGCAGCATAGGGATAAAACCTTTCGTCAACTAACTACGTCGGGCATCCGCCAACTAGCGTTAAACCCGTAACCTATCATTCTACTCTTGAATGTCGAAGATGCTCTCCGACAAATCGAGATGCAGGAGCACTTTAGCGCCCTTGCCCGGAGCCGATTCGACGCGTGTATAAGAGTGCGGTCCATAAAAGCGATGGATGCGCTCCGAAATATTGTGCATGGCCACACCGGCGCCGCCGCCCTGCGGGGAGCTGGCGTCGGGACGGGCGGAGCGTTCGTCAAACAGTCTGGCAGCGGTGCCTTCGTCCATGCCCACGCCGTTATCGGCGACCACAATCAAAATCGCATCTTCGCCATCCCTGTGGACCGACACGTCGATCCTCAGTGCATCGTCGTCGCCCATACCATGGCGCACGGCATTCTCGACGATTGGCTGGATTACAAATGCCGGCACCAGCGTGTCCTCGACGTCCTCGGACACGTCGAAGGTCGCCAGCACGCGATCCTCGCCAAAGCGCGCCTTCTCAAACGTCAGGTAGCGCTTGGTCTGCGCGACCTCGCGCGACACGGGAATGAGCGAGCCCGAATTGTCGAGCGTGGCGCGATAGAACGAGGAGAACTCGCGCAGCAGCTCGCGGGCGCGCAGCGGATCGGTACGCGTAAACGACGCGATGGTGTTGAGCGTGTTGAACAGAAAATGCGGGTTGATCTGCGCCTGCAGGGCACGCACCTCGGCACGGGCCGTGAGCTCCTTTTGCACCTCGAGCTCGTGGATGGCGAGCTGCGTGGACAGGATCTCGGCAAAACCCGAGGCAAGCGCGTACTGAGTGCGGTCGACGGCACGCGGGGTCTTGTAGTAGAACTTGAGCGTGCCGACGGTGCGGTCGCCCACCTTGATAGGAGCGATGATACCGGCAGGAACATGGTTGTGCGAGCCATCCGAGCCCACCACGTCCACCACACGGTTGAACGACTGGACGATACCGTGCTCGATGACGTAGCGCGTGGCAAGTGTGTGGATGGGCGAATCGGGCAGCAGCTTTTCCTCAAACTCGCCCGCGCAGGCCAGCACGTTGCTCTCGTCGGTGATGGCAACCGTCATGGCACGCGTCTCGGGCAAAATGCGCTGGCACACCAGACGCGCCGACTCCTGCGTCAGACCGCCTTTGATGTCCTCGAGCATGGCAGAGGCCACCG